>WRFS01000033.1 GCA_009778695.1 Oscillospiraceae bacterium | reverse complement strand
TATATAACTTAATTTAGTTGGCTGTGTTTTTACAGCAACTCCTGTTACTACTTTTGCTACTACCATTAAGTTACTTGTATTGGCTGTTTTATTATTACATGTTAAAACTACTGGCTTCGCATCGTTGCTCGCCACTGTTAATTTTGCTCCGTTTGATGGACTTACCGTTATTCCATTATTTGTGAAATTCGTTGCCGAATAGCTTACATCATTTGTTGTATTGTCATTATATGTTAATGTTGCTACTAGCCCTGTTAAATCTAGTGTTTGACCTTCTATATAAATTAACCTTGTTGGTTGCGTTCTTACTGTTATTGTTGTTACTGCTTTTTCTACCACCGTTAGGTTGCTTGTATTAGCTGTTTTACTACCGCATGTTAAAGTTATCGGTTTTGCATTGTTGCCTGCTGCCGTTAATTGTGCTCCATTTACTGGACTTACTGTTATTCCGTCATCCTCAAAATCGCTTGCTGTATAGATTACATCATTCGTTGTATTATCATTATATGTTATTGTTGCTACTAACCCTGTTAAGTCTAATGCTTGACCTTCTATATAACTTAATTTAGTTGGTTGTGTTTTTACAGCAACTCCTGTTACTGATTTTGTTGCTAATATTAAGTTATCTGTATTTGTTGTCATTCCATTATATGTTATTGTTATTGGTTTTGTATTATAATTTGCTACAGTTAATAATGTTCCATCTTCTGGGCTTACCGTTATTCCCTTGTTTGTGAAACTTGCTTCTGAATATGTTATATCTTCTGTACTTCTATCGTTATATGTTAGTGTTATTGTCAATCCTTTTAAGTCTAAAACTTGGCCTTCTATATAATCTAGCTTTGTTGGCTGGCTCTTTACTGCAATTCCTGTTACTGCTTTTGTTATATTTGTTATGGTTAGGCTTGCTACTTTTATTACATTATTATCACCATCTACTAATCTTGCTATTACCGTTCCGTTCCCTGTTAATGTTATTTTATCTGTATATGGGATAAAAGTATCTCCTCCATCTATACTTACTTGTTTTGTTAATCCATCTATATTGTCTGGCCATCCTATTGTTATGCCTAACTCTTTTACAGGCTCTATTGTATCTGGTTCTATTGTTATTTCACCTGATACTACAATTGTCCCATTTGGTTGATTCTGTTGGTCTGGCTGTGTTGGTTGGTCTGGTTGCGTTGGCTGATCTGGCTGCGTTGGTTGATCTGGCTGTGTTGGTTGATTTTGTTGTGTTGGTTGATCTGACTGGTCTCCTGTTGGCAATCCTAATCCTACTATCAACATCTTTAGTTGAGATAAATCTACTGATGTTACTTTCCCATTATAGTCTATATCTATTGATTCTAAATTTGGTGATGTTAAACTTTTTACACCTGTAAAGTGCATCTTAAATTGAGATAAATCCGTTGATGTTAAGTTTCCATCTCCATTTGCATCTCCTCGCACTGCTATTTTATATGTAGTATCAGTTCCTACTTTTAACACCATTCCTGTTGCTAGTTTTGTGCTATCCGTTACTTGCGTACTTCCGCTATATACTGCCTTTGTGGCACCAGAATCCACTGTAATGTTATCTAAAAACTGTGTTACTGTAGTCCCCGCTACTACTCTCATTATTACATCATTTCTAATTTCATATTTTGTTGTTATATTTTCTGTTGTTGCTGCAAATATCTTTATTGATGAAATAATTTGTAACATAGATATAATTATTACTAATATTACTATCCTTTTTATTACAATTTTTCTTATGTTCATTGGTTCCCCCTTATTAATTAATCATATTAAAGCATTTTTTGATAAAGTTTTCAATAGCAGTTTTCTCTAGTTTAGGCAGTTTGGGAGATTTTTAAAACATTATTTGTTACGGAAATAAATATTTCGTTCATAAATTTCTTAAAATATTACTTTTTGTTTACATTTTATTTTCTGACAATAAAAGACAGCAAAGTCTTGTTTTTCAACAAGCTTCGCTGTTTGATTTTGTTTTTCATTGTTTTTAATCCACAAACCCTAGGGAAACGGTAAAAATGTACTTTATTACTTCTCCAATTCCGTACATCTTACAAAAGTATTGGTTGATTTTGTTGTACCATCGCCAAGTTGTCCGTATGCATTATTTCCTATTCCCCATACTTGACCTGATTTACCAACAAATATTGCAAATCCGTCTCCTATTTCTAATGTTCTTATATTTGATATCTTTAATTTTTGTGGTGTATCATACCATGCTCCTAAATCATATCCTGGTCCCATAAGTCCATAATAATTATATCCCCATGCATATACATCTCCATCTGCTGTCACTACAAATGACGTTCCTCCACAAATTCTTGCTTCTAATATTTTTTTATCCCCTAAATTTCCTGTTCCATCATTCAATAACACAAAGCCTGTAGGCACACCCTTATCAGTTCCCAAACCAGTTGTCCTTGCATCTCTTGACATTGTATATAACTCGCCATCATCTGTTACAATAAGTGTACTCGTAAGTTGCGAACCTCCCACTCCTTCAAATGAGAATCTTATATCTTTTATTTTATCTGCAATACTTTTTAGATTTTGATTAGGATCACTATCAGTTATATCTTTTGGATACAAAGTAACTTTTGTATTAGCTTCAACAGTTACATCTCCTGATATAGCTGCTGGAAGGCACACATAATAATCTGTTCCCATCCAATAAATTCTATTATCTTCTGTTATAAAAATACATTCCGGAATATTCCATCCTGTATCTATATCTTTAATTGCAAAAACTTTTTTAACATTGTCAAATGAAGTTCCTGCTGTTTTTAATACTTGATTATAATTTTCTAATGTATCACTTCCTTTTGCAGTTGCATCCCCCCATCCTCCAACAGCTTGTCCGTATCCAACATTTTTAGCAAATAATTTACCATCTTTCGTAAGTACATATCTAGCTCCACTTGATGATATAAGTTGTTCCACATTAGATATGTCGGTATTTTTTATTAAATCTTCATATATTTCACCATCCGAAGTAACTATGTTTAGGCTACTTCCCATACCTTGTACAAAAGATACTCCATTAAACAAAGTTTTTAAACTTGTAATTGTTCTTTTACCAAAGACTGTTATATTCGGTGAAGAATATATATATATTTTGTTATTTTCTTTAAATATTTTTGGTGAATGTGCATATTTATACACATCCAATACATTTGTATGTGTGTTATCATATTGATATATATATACGTTCCCTGTAGAATCATCATTCCATGCTGAATATAACATCTTATCCATCAGAAATAATTGATTATTAGATAATTCCATATCTTTATATTGCCCTGTTTCTCCAGCCACCTTGACTGGATTACCATCATATTCAACTCCATCTGTTCCTTGTTTACCAACACCAGTAAAATACAAGTCTCCATCAGCAGTCTTTATTACATCCATTCCTCCACCAAATGATGCTATATCCACCACATTACTTATTGGTATAGGCTCAAAATCTAGTACATATTCAACATTTCCAAGTCCAAGCCATCCTTGATAATTAATACCAACAGCATTTACTGTACCATTCTTTAATACAAGTGAATATGTGCCACCATATACAATCTCACTAGCTCCTTCAAAATATGGCAATTCTTTTGGTGTATCTTGATTATCCCATGTACCCAATCCAAGTGCGTAACTTACTCCTAAACCATATACTTTACTGCCATTATCACAAATTATAATACATCCTTGTCTTAAATAATAATCACTACTTTTTACTTCCGTGACAGTACCATTTATACCTGGTACATTTACAAATCCATAATATAGTTTTTCATCGCCTTGTCCTAGAGTTCCAACAGTGTTATCTCCTGCTGCGTATAATTTACCATCTGTTCCTAAATACCATGTATTGTTATAACCTGCCCATACATCTTTTGCATTTTCCGCTATTTTTGTTGGAGTTGTTACTATATATGAATTTCCAAGACCAAGTTTGTTGGTAGTATTATCTCCCCATGCCCATAAAACATCATTTTTGTCTATCACATATACTGTGTTTCCCTCAAAATATATCTTTTTTACTTTATCTTCTTCTGAATTTATTGTGTGATCTGCGGATGTATATTGTGCTATTCCACTATCACTTTCACTTGGTAATACAAACTCTTGTAGCCCATTAAACGAATCTAGCTCTTGCTGTGTTGCTCCAGATATTCCACTTAATTGCCCTACTACTTTTAATGTTCCATCTGAGCATAGTTTATAAGTATTGTTGCTTGTTGCTACATATTGGTCTGGTGTATCATTCCATGGAATTATTACATTTGCAAAAGATGAACCTAATGTTATACCAGTTAAACTTATTACCTTATACCCTCCTTCACCATCACCATACAGATATAAGTCACCATAGCCTGATGCTGATTGTACTTTGCTTGTATCTATTTTATAGAATTGCGTATAATCTATATCATCAAATGTTGGTATTTTGCCTTGTGGTGCTGTACTTGCATATAACAATAGTTTTTGCTTTAAGTCATCTGGCAAATTACTTGTATCTATTCCCGAATTCGCCATTGTTTCATCTGGAAACACTGGGTACAAATCTATTCCACTCTTTTGATCCATTTGTTGTCCTAATACATATGTAGTTATCTCTTCTTGTATTGCACTTAAATCATATCTTATTTTTGCTTCATTAACTTTACTAAATAATCCTCCACCAATTATCGTGCGTACTGCCACTGTTGCTAAAATTAGCATTACTATTACTGTGATTATTAAAGCAATTAACGTTATTCCTTTTTCTTTAATATGTTTTCCGCTTCTGGTAATTATATTGTGTGTGTGTGTGTGTGTGTGTGTGTGTGTGTGTACAGCTACAAGACTTATACGTTTTCTCCATCTTTTAATTCTCTCCTTTTTTCTTTTGAATCCCTATATATTTGTACATATACTATCATAAAACATCTTATTCAACATTTGTGGGTTTGCTTTTCCTTTTGTTTCTTTCATAGCTTGACCCACTAAAAAGCCTAGTGCCTTATCTTTTCCTGCTTTAAAATCAGCTACTGATTGCGGATTATTTGCTAATATTTTAAGAACTACTTCCTTTATTGCACCTTCATCTGAAATCTGTACTAATCCTTTTTCTTCAACTATCATTGCTGGATCCTTTGGATTTTCAAACATCTCCTCCAACACTTTTTTTGCTATTGCTGAACTAATTGTACCTTTTTCTATAAGCACAACTAATTTTCCCAAATATTCCGCTTCAAAAGGAATTTCTGATGCCTCTAATTCTTTTTCATTTAATATCCTTGATACATCAGATATAAGCCAATTGCTTACTGCTTTTGGATTTTTACATACCACTACAGCTTTTTCAAACATATTAGCTAAATGCTTTGAACTTGTAATAATTTTCGCATCAAATTCTGGAAGTTTATATTCTTCAATATACCTCTTTTTTCTACTCTCTGGCATCTCTGGAAGGCTTTCCCTAATATTTTCTATATATTCATCTGAAAGTTTTATTGCAACCAAATCTGGATCTGGAAAATACCTGTAATCTTGTGCATCTTCTTTATCCCTCATTGAAGATGTTTTTCCAGCTACATCATCCCACCTTAATGTTTCTTGTTCAATTTTGCCACCATTTTCAACCACTTCTATCTGCCTTGAAATTTCATACTCAATCCCTCGTACAATAGATTTAAATGAATTCATATTTTTCATTTCTGTTCTTGTACCTAGCTTTGTATCTCCTTTTTTTCTTATAGAAACATTAACGTCTGCTCTTAAAGAACCCTCCTGCATTTTACAGTCTGAAACTTCTATGTATTCTAATATTGATTTTAATTTTCTCAAATAAATTTCCGCTTCTTCAACTGAACTAATATCAGGCTCTGAAACTATCTCTATCAATGGAACCCCAGCCCTATTTAAATCTACTAAGCTTCCACCCCTATATGTATCGTGATTTAATTTTCCTGCATCCTCTTCTATATGAATACGTGTAAGTCTAATTTTTTTAACTCCATTTGCGGTATCTATTTCAACATATCCTTCATAACATAGTGGTAAATCAAATTGCGATATTTGATATGATTTTGGCAAATCTGGATAAAAATAATTTTTTCTATCGTTCTTGCTATTTTTAGCGATTTTACAATTCGTAGCAAGTCCTGCTTTCACTGCATATTCAACGACTTTCTCGTTTAATACAGGTAATGCCCCTGGCATTGCCATACATACTGGACAACAATGCGTATTTGGCTCTCCCCCAAATTCTGCAGAACAACTACAAAATATTTTCGATTTTGTAGATAATTCTGCATGCACTTCTAATCCTATTACTACCTCGTAATTCTCATTTTTCATGATTACTAATTTCCTTCCTTTTTATCTTCTGAAGAATCTAATCTTTTAATTTCTTTTATACAAAACCTTTTCAAAACAGGTATATCATTTGTGGCTGTATCCCATATCCTGTTAATATCCATTTTAATATATCCATGAGCAAAATGATTTCTCATCCCTGAAATTTCATGCCAATTAATTTCATCAGATGTCTCTGCTCTATATTCTTTTGTTAAATTATTTGCTAATTCTCCTATTTGAAAAACTTTCATACTAATTGAATCTTTAAAATCATGATTATTAAAAAAATCATCTTTTCCCTCACCATAAGTATTAAGGGTTTCTTCTACTTGTTTACAATATTTCAATATATATTTTAGTATCGAAATATTTCTATCTTTCATATACTAACATCCTTTCTTTCAATATTCCTTCATAAAATTCTTCATCTAATTCATCAGTAGGTTGATTTGTGAAAGTTTCTTCTGTAATAATATCTATACTCTTATTAAGTATCTCTTCCAATTCATAATATAATCCACCCAATTTGAATAAACTTTTAATAGCTTCGCTTTTTATCAAAATATCAATATCGCTTTCAGGAGTTGCCTCGCCCCTTGCATATGAACCAAAAAGATATGCTTTATCTACTCCATATTTAATTAATATAGGAATTATAAGCTTTTTAAGCTCGTCAATTGTATATAATCTTTTACTCATCCTTACCTTTCCTCCTTTAATATATATTACAGTTGTATTTGCCTGTGGACGAACAATGTTCGCCCCTACATTTGCCTTTCCTCCTCATATGTGTACGCTGCCCTGTACAATGTTTCCTCTTCAAAATGATTCCCAATTAGTTGGCAACCTATTGGCAAGCCATTACTATCAAACCCGCAAGGAATAGATATTGCAGGCACTCCAGCAATATTTACAGAAACTGTACAAATATCTGCTAAATACATTTCTAATGGATTATCCGACTTTGAACCTATTTCAAATGCCGTTGTTGGTGTTGTTGGCGTTATTAAAATATCATATTTATCAAATGCTTTTTTAAATTCTTGCTTTACTAATGTCCTTACCTGTTGAGCTTTTTTATAATATGCATCGTAATACCCTGAACTTAGCACATAAGTTCCTAATATAATTCTTCTTTTTACTTCTGCCCCAAATCCTTCACTTCTAGAGTTTCTATATATGTCTTTCAACGATTTAAAATTTTCAGTTCTGTAACCATATCTAATTCCGTCAAATCTGCCTAGGTTAGAACTAGCTTCAGCACAAGCAATAATATAATACGTAGCCAATGAATATTCAGCCACATTTAATGAGCATTCCTCTACTACCGCTCCTAATTCTTTATAATTTTCGAGTACTTTTTGTAATGCCTTTTTTACTTCTCCATTTATTCCTTCACCAAAAAATTCTTTTGGAACGCCTATTTTTAGCCCCTTTACATCTTTAACCAAACTCTTAGTATAATCCCTTTTATCTATCTTTAAAGATGTGGAATCTCTTTTATCATGCCCAGTTATTAGGTTTAACAATATTGCATTATCTTCAACATCTTTTGTAATAGGTCCAATTTGGTCTAATGAAGAGGCAAACGCAACCAATCCGTACCTTGAAACCAATCCATAAGTAGGCTTCATGCCCACTACTCCGCAAAACCCTGCTGGCTGACGGATTGATCCTCCTGTATCGCTCCCTAATGCCCATGGCACCATATTGGCAGCAACTGCTGCAGCACTGCCTCCACTTGAACCTCCTGGCACTTTAGTTAAATCCCACGGATTTTTTGTTTTCTTAAATGCAGAGTTTTCGGTTGAAGAACCCATAGCAAATTCATCCATGTTTAGTTTACCTAAAAATATTAAATTTTCTTGTTTTAGTTTTTCAATAACCGTTGCATCATATGGTGAAACGAAATTTTCTAACATTTTTGAAGAACATGTTGTTTTTATTCCTTTTGTGCAAATATTATCTTTTATGCCAATAGGAATTCCTGCCAATGGACTAGAAATTGTTCCATTGACAGTTCCCTTTTCTATTGTTTCTGCTTGTTCTATTGCTTGCTCTTCCAATGTTGTAACGAATGCACCTATGTCTCCTTCTTTTTCTTTTATTTTTTCTATGTATGCTTTAGTTATTTCTGTAATTGTTAATTCTTTTTTTTGTAATTTATCTTTTAACTCATGAACTGTCAACTCTGTAATGTTCATTTCTCTAATCATTCCCTTCTAAAGTTTGAATAAAATCCCTCCTTAACTAATTACATTTGGTATTTTAAACATATTTCCTTCTTGTTCAGGTGCATTTTGTAATAATTCTTGGGTTTCTCCATATTCTATTACTTCATCTTGTCTAAAAACGTTATGAGTTTCTGTAGCTCCTATTGTTTCCTCCAAGCCTTCAATTGGTGCTTCGTTTACTATTTCTGCAAAATTTAATATGTCTTCTAAATTGTTTGTGTATAAATCAATTTCGCCATCATTTAAATTTAAGTTCGCAAGTTTTGAAATTTTTAAAACTTCTTCTTTATTAACTTTCATACCAAACCACCCTTTCTTTGGTATTATTATATAATTAAATATGAGAAAAATCAAGACCTAAAAAATAAAATCAGCGGGTGACAATTATCACCCGCCTAAACGCACTTCATCTCCGTTTTCGTTTCGGAGGTCCATATAACTCATCCAACAGCTCGAGATATATCTTAACAAATTTCATAAACGCCCGTTCTGCCCTAATTCTTTCTTCGGTTTTTTCAACATCTCTTCTTTCATTTGTTTGCTGATCGTACTCTTTTTTTCTCTTCTCACTCATGACGCTCTCCTAGGCTGAATTATACTACGTTTACTACACACATTATAACTTTATTATAGCACTTTTTAATCATTTTTGCAAAATTTTATTGACAACGTTTATACTCCATATACTCCTCCACAACTATTTTCCTCAATTTAAACAAAGCATAAACATTCACAAGTGCAATCGTCCCAACCAAAACATCCACAACAGACCATAGCAAATTGCTAGAAATTACACTTCCTACTACAAGCATACACAATGTTATTATTTTCAGCATTAAAGTATCCAATTTAGTAGCATTTCTAATAAATTTCAAGCTAGATTCGCCATAATAATAGCCTGCAATAATTGTTGAAAATGCAAATAAAGAAATTGTAATCGTAATAAATATATTCCCCAAATTTCCTATATGATATTGAAATGCATATAATGTTATCTCTATTCCATTTGCATCTGGAATAACTAGATTGCTGTAATTAGACATGCATACTGCAAATGTGGTTAAAGTGGCAAATATTAAATTTTCAACATGAACACCAAAAACTTGCACCAGCCCATTAATTGCTGCATTTTCAGTATCTGCTGTTACAGCTGCAATCGAACCCGTTCCTAATCCCACTTCACTTGAAAAAATTCCCTTTTGCATTCCAATTAATAACGTTACAATAAAGCCCCCACCGATAGCCTTAAAATTAAATGCACTACTAATTATCTCTTCAAAAACTATTTTTATCATTGGAAAGTTAGCTATTATTATATACAAGCAAATAGATAAATAAAAAAAAGTCATTATCGGAATAATTTTACTTGTAGTGGATGCAATCTTCTTCACTCCTCCAAAAATTACAAGTCCAGTTAACACTGCACATACTACCCCAACAACCCATGGTTCTATATTTGTTACTTGGTTTATGCACTTGCTCATGGTATTTATTTGCATGGTTGAAAATCCACAAACGTAGGAAATTAGTATTATAACGGCATATATTAAAGATAATTTTTTATTTCCTAACCCCTCCATTATATAATAGAATGGTCCCCCTCTATATATATTACCTGTATCTTTATGCCTAAACGTCACAGCCAAAACACTTTCAACAAATGCTAAAACTGCACAAAATAAAGAAGTCATCCAAATCCAAAAAAGTAC
This sequence comes from Oscillospiraceae bacterium, assembly GCA_009778695.1. Taxonomy (GTDB): domain Bacteria; phylum Bacillota; class Clostridia; order TANB77; family CAG-508; genus WRFS01. The sequence goes on along the minus strand of WRFS01000033.1, from coordinate 9,138 downwards.
ACCCGGTCCACCTAAAAAAACTGCAAGAGCAATTCCAGATAAAGAACCAACTCCTATCCTCCCTGCTAATGACATGGTAAGTGCCTGAAATGAACTTATACTTTCTTTCTTATTTGACTTCTGAGTAATAGACTGAAACATTCTCTTGAAATTAAGATGAATAAATTTTAGTTTAAATGAAAAATATATTCCACACAAAAAAATTATTACACTAACAATCACCCATAATGCTTGATTTACTGTATTTAACAAAAAACTTCACCATTTAATTTTATGCCTAGGCTTGGATTTTATTACTCAAAAATCGGAGACTTGGAGGAGCCTTTTTAAAAACTATACTAGACTTCTTTCGAAACCTGTGTGGATTTCAGGCATTGTCATTCTGAGCCTTACTTCGTAGCCCGCTTTACGAAGAATCTTACTTTATCTATTTTCATTTGTATATCTACCATTTAGTGAGATTCTTCGTGAGCAAGGCTTTGTAGCAAAGCTCAGAATGACACCTACTTGTTTTTTGTAAATATATCACATTTTATGTTTCGAAAGAAGTCTACTATACTTCAGAAGCGGAAGTTTTAGAATAAACCTTTAAATAGTAACAAAAAGGACACTCTTTTAACAGAATGCCCTAAATTTATTATTCTAAAAATTATTAATATCCTAAAATACTCTTTACTGCACTATACACGTTACCAACGGTACTACCTGTTACTAATACTTTTTGTCCGTTTAACACTAACGAATTGCCATCTATTCCTATTGTATTGTTTATATTATTTTTGGTATTTACACTACTACCTTCTATTATACTGTAATAAGTAGGATATACTGATATTCTATAGCTACCCTCTACAATACTTATTAAACTGCCATTTGTTACTACTACACTACCACTACCTTCTGTCAAAACTAATTGGTCGCTTGATGCTCCAGTTGAATTACCATTTACGTTTACTGATGTATCACCTGTTGTTGATGATGCTGAGCCATTGTTTATGAAATTCGTTGCTGAATCTTTTATTTGTGCTGATGATACTGAACCACCATTTACATTTGTTGATGTACCACCTGTTGTTGCTGATACTGTATCACCATTTACAGTTGTTGTTGCATCTGCTTTTGTTGCTAGCATTGGACTGCCACTTACATTTACTGATGCTCCATCTCCTGTTATTGTCGCTCCATCTCCATTTGCTGTTATCGCTGTTCCACCACCTGTTATTGAGGCTCCATCTCCATTTGCTGTTATTGACATCCCTCCTCCTGTTACTGATGCTCCATTTTCTCCTACTGAAATTGTTCCAACTCCTGGAACTGACATCGACACCCCAGCTCCCGTTTCCGTTTTACTTACTGATTTTGTGTCATTATTCTTTAATAATATTATTGCTATTACAATAATACCTATTAAGATAATAACTCCAAGTATTGCTAATCCTAATGTTTTGTTTGGTGCTCCGTGATGCGTATTGTTTTGTGCTTTGTCTTCTGTGTTTTTTTCGTCCATTTTCATTTTTCCTTTCTTTATAAATTTATTTATATTAATATTCTAATATTAATACCCCAAAATAGTTTTTACTGCATTGTATACATTAGCTACAGTATTACCAGTTACTAATACCTCTTGTCCATTTAATACTAAATAATTACCATCTATTCCTATTGTATTGTTCAATCTTGATTTAGATATTGTAATATCACTTTCACTTATATTAATACTGTCAAGATAAACATTTATGAAATTATCACCCAGATACACACCTATAGTACTATCTGACATATCTACATTTACAAAATCATTTCCTTGATACAAAGTTAAATAATTATCTCCTGATGTGTATGTACTATCATTTGATGTCTCTACATCTCCACTTCCATCTGCTGTTATTGATGTTTCATCTCCTGTGATTGAAGACCAATCATTATTTACCGTTATTGATGTACCATCATCTCCTGTCACTGTTGCTCCGTCTTCCCCTGCGGAAATCGTTCCAACTCCTGGCATTGATATCGATGTTTCATTTTCTGATGTGCCAAATAAACTTGACTGTAATTCGTCCGCTGACGATTTGACTTTATTAAAGAATATTACTGTTATTATAATAATCCCTGCTATAATAATAACGCCAACTATTGATAATCCAATAGTCATGTTCTTATTCATATGATGTGTTTCATTTTGTGTATTGTTTTGTGTTTCACTTGCTTCTATTTTATCTCCTAAATTATTTACTCCTGGTATTTCTGCTGTAACTTCTTCATTTCCTCTTCCAGCCAATTCTTCATAGAAAATAACCATTGAAATCTGCATATAAGCAAGAACCATTGCCATAGGTATAAATGCTATAAGATTTAATAATGGTGTCCAGTTTATTATGTGAGCTACTATTGCAAATAAAACTCCTCCTACTATATACGCAAGAATTTCCCAACCTATAAAGCTTAATCCTAATACGAGATATTCTCCTCTCATTTTTTTCATTAATTCTCTACTCTTTTTTGCTGCTTCTCTTCCTTTTAAGGTGTTTCCACTATCATACATTACATATGGCGATAAAACATAGTATAATCCTTTAATTAATATAAATATACTTATTACTAAAATTGCTATAGGTGTAATACCCACTAATACCAACTCACCAATTCCCCCTGTTTGTGACGGGGTAGCAACAGTTTCAGAAATAGTAGGAAAATCACCAACACCTTGTTGATATACATCTTGAGCCTGCTTAGTACTTTCCAAAACACTATTACCACCTAATGCCGACATACCCAATCCTACAATAATTAACACACATGCTATTACTATAACAAAATAGTACCACATTTTGCTAAATATTCCCCAAGCTACTGCCCACATCGCCTTAAAATTGCCTAGTATTTTAACACACATTTCATCAAAGGCATTACCATTTTCTCCTCTTTTAAATTTTATAAAGTATACTATAAGATTATAAAAAATAATTGCTTCAAAAACTACAAGAACTATCACAACAAATATTGCCATCAACCATGTTCCTGGATACCATCTAAACACAGCTACTAATAAATCCATTAGTAACCACGTTCCTAAATATAACATTGCCCCATAAATAAGCGTTGCAACAAATGCTTGTCCCCATCTTTGTTTTAAAATACCTTTTGCTTCTTCTTTTATTTCATGTCTTAGTTTCATAACTATATTTGCTCCTTTAAATATTATTCATATAAGTTTCTCAATTTCCAATAATGCAGGACGAACAATGTTCGCCCCTACAATTAATATCCTAAAATTTTCTTTACTGTATTGTATACATTTCCAATTGTGTTGCCTTTAATTAATACTTTTTGATTATTTAATACAACATAATTTCCATCAGTTTTTATTGTACTATTCACGTTCTTATTGATTTCTTTTTTGCCTTCCTCATTTATATAGCACTGGTTCAAAAGTACCTTTATGCAATTGTTTTTGTAATATATGTCTATTGATTGATTATCATATACAGCAACACTATCTAAACCATCTTTTAAACTTAATACTTCTGTTGTATTGCTTGAAGTACTTGTTGGGGTTGTTGTTCCATATCCTAATATTGTTTTTACTGATTGATATATGTTTTCTATTGTATTTCCTATAATCAATACTTTTTGATTATTTAATATTGCATAATTGCCATCTATTGTTATTGTATTGTTTACACCTGATTTAGATACTGTATTATCAGCTTCAGATATATAAATACTATCTGAGTCTACAGTTATATAATTATCCCCTAAATACACACATATTTCATTAAATGGTGATATATCAGCTTCTGCATAATCGTTTCCGTTATCCACCCTTATATAATCATCTTCTATTGTATATTCATTTCCTGGTATGTTTGTATCTTTAGATGATATATAGGTACTAGCTTGTGAAGATAAATCCCCTGTTGTTACTGATGCTCCACCACCATTTGCTGTTATTGTTGTTCCATTTCCTGTTATCGTTGCCCCATCTCCATTTGCTGTTATTGATGCTCCATCTCCTGCTATATTTGCCCCGTCCCCATTGGCTGTTATTGACATTCCTCCCCCTGTTATTGAAGCTCCATTTTCTCCTACTGAAATTGTTCCAACTCCTGGAACTGACATCGATACCCCAGCTCCTGTTTCTGTTTTACTTACTGATTGTGTATCATTATTCTTTAATAATAATATTACTATTACAATAATTCCTATCAAGATAATAACTCCAAGTATTGATAGACCTAAGGTTTTGTTCGGTCCCATATGTTGTGTGTTATTGCTTTGCATATTGTTATTTTGCCCACTATTGCTTTGTCCACTGCCATTTTGTGCGTTGTTGTTTTGTGTGTTGTTTTCTTCCACTTCTTTCTCCTCCGTTTTATAGATTTATTTATATTAATATTCTAATATTAATACCCCAAAATACTTTTTACTGCACTATATACAGCATCTACAGTGCTACCTGTTACCAATACTTGTTGTCCGTTTAATACCATATAGTTGCCGTCTATTTTTACTGTATTACTACATCCATCTTTATGTATATTTTTCCCATTTTCACTTACATCATAATAACTACCATATACATCTATACTATTACCATTGTAAGATATACTTGCATACTGCCCATCATATACCGTTACGTTGTTATTTCCATCGTCAATACTTATGTATCCATCACCATATCCCAAAACCGTTCTTATATCCTCATAAACATCATCTATGTTTCTATTTCTCACTGATATTGTCTTGCCATTTAAAACTATCGAATCGCCATTTACTACTATAGTGTTGCTACATCCATCCTCTTCCATTTTATTAATAATTTCTTGTATTATTATTACATCGCTATCTACATATAAAGTATCTGTTATTGTAGTTATCAATATTGAACTATTATCTATATCCATTGTATCGATAATTTCTTGTTTACTTATGCTTGATGAATTTACTAACATTGTTTTTAATTGTGACATGTCTACCGCCGTTATTTGTCCATCATAATTTATATCTGCAGCGTTTGAATACGGTGATTGCAATGTTTTCAATCCTACGAAATGCATTTTAAGTTGGGATAAATCTAAAGCTGTTAAGAGACCATCTCCACTTACATCTCCTTGCACTACCATAGTATATGTCGTATCGTTTCCTACTTTTAAAGTCATTCCTGTTTTTAGCTTTGTAAACCAGTTTATATCACTTCCATCTTGAGAATAATCTATTTTATTTCCATCATATACCACTTTGCTTGGGTCATATACTACTTTATTTCCATCATATATCATATACGTCGAATCTGAACTTGCCATAATACCCCTTACAAATTTTATTAGTCTTGTTCCTGATTCTATTTTTGTTATAAGATTATCAATTATGTCATATCTATTTGAAGTTATATCTCCTGCTGCCTTTGTTGTCATCGGTGCTATAATTTGCAACATAAATACCGCTATTACTATTACCACTATTGCTTTTATTGTTAATTTATTTGTACTCATAAACCCTCCTTGAATACTTGCATTAGATTCCTTCCATTTAACCATCTTAATAAACTTTAATGAAATTTTAATAATTTATTTATATTAATAACATTTTTTGACAATATTTGCAATAGCAATTTTTCTTAAAAGCCCAATCGTTCAACAATTCGGTTTGTATATATACACTATAACAATGGTTTTAAGCTTTATTACAATTATATTACTTTTTCATTATTTTTCTATTACATTTTTAAATTATTTCAAAATCAATTTGCCTCATTCTAACATCTGCTCTTGTAAGTCTTACCTTAATCCTATCACCTATTTTATATACCTTCCCATTATGAGTACCAACAATTCTATATTTTTTTTCATCAAAAACATAATAATCATTACCCATTGAACGAAATCCAACCAATCCTTCAACAGTATTATCTAATCTAACAAACATGCCGAAACTGGTTACAGATGAAATCGTCGCTTCAAACTCTTCTCCTTGTCTTTCTTTCATATATATGCACATATATAAATCATCAAAATCTCTTTCTATTTTTGTTGCTTCCTTTTCCATATCTGATGAAGTTTTAGCATATTCTCTGGCTTGTTTTGAATATTTATCTTTTATTTTTTGATCTAATTTATATCCATTTTTTATTATGTCAGAAATCACTCTATGAATAAATAAGTCTGGATATCTGCGAATTGGAGATGTAAAATGGCAATAGTATTTAAATGCCAAACCAAAATGTCCCACACACTCTTCACTATATCTAGCCAATTTTAATGTTCTAAGCATAAGCCTAGAAATCACGTCTTTGCTTGTTTCATCTTCAAAACTATTAATTATATTTTGCAACATTTTAGGATGAACGTTTTTAGTGGACTTTAATTTTCTTCCATACAACGAAAGCAATTTATTCAAATCGTTTAACTTGTCCTCATCTGGATTCTCGTGTATACGATAAATAAATGGCGACTCTAGAAAATAAAATTTCTCTGCAATAGTAACATTAGAAATAAGCATAAATTCTTCAATAATCTTGTTTGCAGTATTAATTTCATATGGTTTTACATTAACAACATTACCGTTTTCGTCAGTAACTATCTTGGTTTCTGGTATATCAAAATTTATGCTTCCTTCTTTTACCCTTTTTTTATTTAAAATTTCTGCAAGCGTTTTCATAAGAGTAATATCTTTTTTATACTCTTTATACTCTTCCAAAACTTTTGGATTTTCATTACATATTACATTATACACTTTCTCGTAAGTCATTTTCTTAGTCACTTTTATAACAGACTTATATATTTCACTATTTACGACTTTGCCGTTTTCATCTATTTCCATATCAATACTCAAAGCTAAACGCTCTACACCTGCATTTAAACTACATATTCCATTAGAAAGCTTTGTCGGAAGCATTGGTATTACATAGTTTGGAATATATATGCTTGTCCCTCTATATACCGCTTCTGCATTAAGTTTTGTACCATCTTTTACATAATGGCTGACATCTGCAATGTGTACCGATAGCATATAATTTTTGTTTTGAAGCTGTTTAATGCAAACTGCATCATCTAAATCCATAGCATCTTCGGAATCTATTGTAAATATTCTTTCTTTCGTTTTGTCTACCCTATTCTTTTTATCCTGTTCTGAAACAATACTAGGAATTTTTTCAACTTCTTCCATTACTCCTTTATTAAACTTTTCCTTTTCGTCTAAGCCATATTCCATAAAAAGAGCTTTCGATTCTATTAATATATCATCAGCATTTCCTAAAACAGATATAATTTGCCCTTCTGCTTTTGATCTCCCAGTTGGATATTTAGTTATTAAAACTTCAACCATTACACCATCTTTTATGTTCTTGTTTCCTTTTTTTGAAACATATATGTCTTGCATATTGGCATTTATAGGCTGAACAAAACCAAAGTTCCTGTTTTTTGTATACTTTCCTATTACAGTTTTAGTGTTTCTTTTTACAATATTAACAATTTTACCCACTTTTCTATCTTTTTCTGTAGCATTTTTTATACACTTAACCAATACTTCATCTTTATTCATCGCAGTATTAGCATATTCTGCAGGAATATAAAAGTCGCTTTGTTCCATATCTAGACATATTGCAAAACCATATCTTTCTGATTTTGCTTCATATGTGCACCTAAATAAGTCTGTGCTTTCACCTTTTTTCTTTTTTTTACTCATAATTTCTCCTATTTCTAGTATAAACAATTTTTTTTAATTATATATCAAAATATGATTTGTTTATTACTCTGCTATTACTTTAATTAATTTACACTTACCAATAATTTATTTCTCATATTATAACAAAAAAAGCCTAGTTTTTCAACTAAGCTTTTTATTTTATGCATAGCTTTATAGACACTATAAATAATTTATATAGCAACTGTCTTTTTTCTTAATTCATTAATGCGTTTTTCTGCTTTATCTGCACTTTTTTCTATATCTGATATTAACTCGTCAGTAGTATAATTCTTTCTTCTTTCAGAATTATACTCCCTTATTTTATGAATATCTTCAATAGTAAAGTCTTTACTAATATTTAATTTACTCATTTTCATCATCTCCTTCTAATAACATATTAGGCGAATATATATCCATAAATCTATTATAATTTTTTGCTAATGTTATTTGCCTAATTCCGTTTATTGTTTTTACATTTACTAGATGTTTAAAATTCCAAGAAACTATAAAATTACAATTACTTAATATTGCTGTTGCTATATGTAGACAATCGTCCAAGCTCTTTTCTTTCAATACACCTTCTTCTATTATTTCTTTTGCTAATGCTTCTATTTCAGCATTTACACTTGTTCTATTATATGATATCTCGGCTAAATATTGATATATTATATCTCTTTTTTCTTCGTCACATTGTTCTATTTCGTCAAAGGCGATACTTCCTATAATTACTTGATATTTCCCTGTTTTTAAAATGTTCCAAAATTCTATTGTCTGTTCTTCTCTTTCTAAAGCATCCTTTTGATATAAATAGCTCATAACTGAAGTATCTAAATATATTATCGGTTTCATGTTATCATCCCTTTTCTTTTTTATATATTATATCATAAAAATTGCGTTTATAGTCAAATTTTTAATAAAAAATAGAAATTACAATTATTATGCAATCTCTATTTTTATAACCTTATTACGCGAACATTCTCCTTGACTTTGCTTCAGTAACAAGCTTTGAGAAATCTACAGAGATTATACTCCGCTTATATTAACCGCAAATCCACCTACAAAGCAGATATAGTTCATATAAGGTAACATTGGCTGGGGTGCTAAGATTCGAACTTAGGAATGCCAGGATCAAAACCTGGTGCCTTACCACTTGGCTACACCCCAATATTAATTTTATTTAAATGGGGTGGAAGATGGGACTCGAACCCACGGCCTCTAGTGCCACAAACTAGCGCTCTAACCACCTGAGCTACATCCACCATATTTTTTCCACGACCCAAAATCTTATTCATTCTAGCATATTTATCAGCCATTTGTCAAGATGTATTTAAAGAGAATTTTTTTCGATGTAAGAATTTTTTCTTTGTAGGGGCGACTATCAGTCGTCCGCTCTTCGAAGAATTTGCTTGTTTTTTTATTTTTTATAGGAATTTCTCTGTAGCACAGACGAGCAAT
>WRFS01000032.1 GCA_009778695.1 Oscillospiraceae bacterium | reverse complement strand
TTATTTATTTTTTAGTATTTAATAATTAATATTTATTTTATTATTATTTAATAATTAATATTTATTTATTATTTATTTAATTTTTTTCAATAATTTATAATAATCTTTTTTTATTTCATTATTAATAATTAATTTTTTAATATTTTTATTTATTATTAAATTATAATTATTATGATTATTAATTTTACTAATAATATTATAATCTTTATATATTTCTCTAATTATTTTTTCATTTAAATAATTATTATTATGATTATTTAAAACAATAAATAATTTTTCTTTTTTTATTCCCCATTCATTTGTATAAATATTTAATATTTTTTGACTTTTTTTAATTTCCTTTAATGTGTCTTCTACTAAAAACATCGCATAATTTGATTTGTTAATTATTTTTTTAGTTAATTTAAAATGCCCTTCCAGAACAGAATTTACTATAACATAATCATATTCCTTTTTTATTATTTCTATTTCTTTATAAATATTTTCAAAATTAAATTTATATTTTATTAAAAAATATATTCCAGAAATAATATCTACATTTTTATTAATATTAATAATTAATTCTCTAATATTTTTATTAATTAATTTCTCTTCTATTTTGTCTGGAAATTTTTCAGCACCTAAAATTGTCGTAAGATTTTTATTTAAAATATCAAAATCAATAATTAATATTTTTTTATTTTTTCTTCCTAATATAAAGGCTAGTACTACTTCGAATATACTGTTTTTAAAATTATTAGCTCCATTAATACTAATTAATATATTTTTTTTATTATTTTTTAATTTATTTAATTTTATTTTTGAAATGTCTTTTATTTTATCTTTTATTTTTTTATCAATAAAACTTTCTCCATTAATTTTATTTATAAAAGCTTTTTTATTTGAATTATTATTGAATAAAACTTTTTTTATTTCTTCTACGTTTATTATATTTTTATTATTAATATTTTTTATTTCTTTTTCGAAAATCTCTATGCTTAATTCGTTATTATAAAAAATATTATTTATTCCATTATTTTTTAAAAATTTTTCTAATAAATTATTTTCTTTTTCTAAAATAATTATTATTTCCATATTATTATTTATTTCTTTTATTTTTAAAATTAATTCTTCTATTTTATTTTCACCTTCAATTAATTCACTTAAAATTAATATATCAACTTTATTTTCCTCTAATATTTCTATTAATGCTTCTTGATATTGTACGTCTTGTCCAATAACCTCATATTTTTCTAATTTTTTTATTTTTTTATTAATATTATCATTTCCTATTGCAGTTATTAATTTTTCCATTTCGTTTAACCTTTCTTTTATATGTTTTTATTTAATTTTATTTTATTTTATTTAAAAATATTGTATTTAAATAAATTGTTTTTTATTTATTAATATTTAATATTTATTTTTCATTAATCTTTTTTTATTTTTTATTTATTATTTCTTTTTCATAATCTGCCGTTTCTACTTTGCTTAATATATGATTATCTCCGACAAACATTAAACATTCTCCTCTTTTTAACGATTTAATTTCTATACTTTCTTTTTCTGATAATTGAATGTATTCCTTTAATAATAATATATTTTCTTCTTCTAGTGAAAAAAATGTTTTTATACTTGAATTATTTAATATACTTTTTCCATACGCTCCATTTTCTAAGCTAAATAGGTCTGAAACATCTTGTGTAATTGCAGTTGCACTTCCTCCATATTTTCTTATTGTTTTAAATATTTTATATATAAAAGAAGCAACTTCTTTATTTGATGTAACTCCAATTAATCTCCAAATTTCATCCAAATAAATTGCCTTTTTCTTATCTCTATCTTCTTTGATTAAATCCCAAAATAATTCTGTAAAAATATACATTCCATATTTTATATTTTCTTCTCCTAATTCATAAATATCTGCAATTATTAGTTTGTTTTTTATTTTGACATTTGTATAATTATTAAAAAATCTTAACGAGCCTTTTACAAAAGGAATCAATTTTATTTGTAATTTTTTTGTTTTTTCATCAGTGCTTAAAATATCATATAACTCTTCTAATATTGGCATGTCTTGACTTTCTTTGAAAATTGGTTTTATGTTTATTTTATTTGTATCATTTTTATATAAAGTATTATCATCAAAATTAATTCCCTTGTTTTCATAACAATTAATTATTTTTTCTTCCAATAAAGCTTTTTCTTCTTCATTAAGCTCTCCAAAAACTAAATTAAAAAATCCGATCAGTTTTGATATTTTATTCGCCAAATATCCTTTTGTTTCTTCAATGCTGTTTTCTCTAATGTCAAAAATATTAATGTAAGTATCTGCGGTAGCTCCAATTTTTATAACAATACCGCCCATTTGTTCCGCCAAATTATTATATTCTCTTTCTGGATCAACAATAAATTGGTCAATTCCCAGTAATCTATATCTTATTATTAATAATTTAATATAATAGGATTTCCCCGCTCCACTCGTGCCAAATACGCACATATTAGCATTTTTATATTTTTCAGTATTATATCTATCAACAAAAATTTTTGAATTATTATAAATATTATTTCCTATATATATTCCATTTTCATCAAATATTGAAGAGGATATAAAGGGATATGTAGAAACCAATCCACTCGTTAATATATTTCGCCTACTTGCGTTTTTTACATCAAAATGATTAATCATAAAAGGTAAGCTTGAAATAAATACTTGTTCTTGCCTAAAATTAGCTCTTCTTGTTTGTATCCCTAGGCTGCTCGTTATTCCTTCAACTTTATTTATAATATACTCAAGCTCATTTAGGTTATCTGAAAACAAAGTAATATAAACATATAAAAAATAAAGGTCTTCATTATTAACTTGCATTTCTCTTCTAATATATTTTGCATCGTTATATGTAAAGGTAGCAATGTCAACGTCTGTGCGGTTTTCGTTTTTATCTTTCAAATCAACACCTACTGTTCCTATGTGATATGTTAATTCTCTAATTGTTTTGTAACTATCTTGTTTTTCATAAAACATCGAGATTATCATATTAATGTCCATTTCCACTAGGTTTTTTAATATTATATCTGCATATTCTCTATAATAATTAACTACTAATAATCCACTATAAAACAGATTATCAATTTCTATATATTTTGGATTGTTGGTATTTATATAAGAACCACAAATATTATCTTTTATATCAAAATCTCCTCTTTGTATATTTAATATTTGATTTTTTTTAATTCATTATCACCTCTTTTCCTTACTCTTTTTTATCTCTCGTGTCTTCTTTTTTCAATTGCTAAGCCTTTTTATGTTCGTTATCTTTCATTAAAAGTTTTGCTTCGTAAATGCTTTGAGACCCTATATTGTTTTTTCTGTAATTAAAAAAATAGCTTAATAGTTGTACTATTTCGTCTCTATTGTTACACTCGGTAACAACATTGCCAGAACGAGATAAACATTCTTTTATTTTGTAATAATTATCATTTAAAATATTTTGCACATTTTCTAAACTTATATTTTTTGAATTGTTTTTAATTAGAATAAAAAACTTTTTATTCGAAGCCTGTTTTTTTTGATTTTTTTCTTTTATGAAACTAATATATTTTGGATAAAAATTTTTTAGATATACATTTTCCTCTTTTGTACTTTCTTTTTCTATTTTTAATAAATGTTCAGAAAGATCTTCCTTACTGCTTTGAACTAATACCTGCATTTCAAAATCGCAGGTTTTTAAAAAGATTTTGTAAGCATTCAAAATTGCATTTTTTTCCAATTCAGATTTTAAATTATAATTAATTGGAAAGACTCTAATAATTTTTATGTAAGTTTCATCCTTTAAAATAATGATACCGTTTTTAGTTATGGTTTTAAATGGTAACCATTTTTGAAATAAAGCGCTTTTATTATTCATTGTGACTCCTTCTTGCTGTTCCTCTTTTTTATTTTACATTATGTCTCCTGTTTTGTCAACATAATTTCATCGCAAGTTTCGCCTTATTTCGACATTTCTATTGACAGCTTTGTTAAATCGTGATAAAATTTCGATATAATATTGCTTTTATATTTATATTGAAAAGGAGTTTTTATGATAAAAATTAGACCCGTTTCTGAGTTAAGAAATTCATTCCCTAAAATAGAAGATTTAGTTATAAATCAGGATGAAACGGTATATTTAACGAAAAACGGCACTGGTATTATGGTTGTTATGAGCATAGAGAAATATTCTTCTTTAATAAACTCTGTTGATGAAACCCAAATAATTTCTTCTAAAAAAAGTTCAAGAAGGACTTCAAAAAAGTCAACTCCTTCTGAATAAATCAACTTTTAGGGACTCTTCTCTTTGCGACCCTCTTAATTTACGTGAAATCGCTGTTTTACGAAAACAAAAAAATTTAATTATCTAAAGAAATTAAAAAAATTTCTTCCACTTCATCATAAAATTTATTAATTTTTTCAGCAGTTAATATTTCTTCTTTTTTTTCTTTTCCTATTTTTATTTTAAAACTTGGTTTTTTAAATTCGGACATAAACCAATTATTATATTCTGAAAAAAATAATTTATTTTCTTCGTTTATTAATTTATATCCACTTACATTTTCAAACTTTTTTCCTAATTCATATGCTTTTTTTAATTTTATTTCATTACAATCGCAAAATATTTCTCTTCCATACAATTGTAATAAAAATGTTAAATCAAATTTATTTAATTTTGTAAATTCATATATTGCTCTTGTTTCTGGTTCAGATAAGTAGTTTGGGCCACCATAATTTAGTGGCCCAGGATTAATAATTCCTTTTTTATATTTAATTTTTCTTTCTTTTTCAAATCCAGAAGGATAATTTAAATTTAAATCAACTCCTCTAATATTTGCTTTCCATTTATGCAACTTCTCCGTATATTCTTGCCAAATATTTTTATATTTTTTATTATTTAAAACATATTCTTCTTCCAAACATAAATTTACTCCATCAGGATTCACCATTGGTACAATATACAAACTACTTTTTTCCCATAATTCTTCTATATAATATCCTTTATACGTTTTGTTTTGCCTTTTTAATTCTAAATATTTTTCTGCAAACATCATTGCTATCAAGCTTGTTATACATTCATTTGCATGGTGTGCAGCATTAATAAATATTTTATTTCTTCCCTCTCCTAATTTTATATATTTTATTTCTTCCCCTAATATACTTTTCCCTATATTCCCCACAAATAGCTCTTCATAATAAAATTTTAAAATATTTATATCTCTTTTTATTTTATTATAATTATATTTTTCAGTTATTTTTATTCTCTTAGGCAAAATTATCACCAATTAATTATATTTATTTTTTTAGCATTTATGATTTTAAATAAAAAATTTTTTTCGACAGTAGCTAGCTGTGATTAGTATATATTTTTTAAAAGGTGAACGACAGCCCTTTGAGGCATACGGATTACCCCTTGCCCTGGAGGAACCTTTTAAAAAATATATACTAATCACAGCTAGCGGACACTAAAATACAAACAACTTAATCAAAAATTTTGACATTTTTTTCTTGTTTATTTCAAAAATTTTTACACATAATATTATTAATAAAATTTATATTGATTGGTTGAAGAGTAAACCGAGACTCTCTTGGGTTTTGTTTTATTCGAGCAAAGGTGTATACGAGCCCTTTGGCTGGGTTTTTATATGCCAGCGTTGTAGATTATATTTTTTGTTTGCAAGTTGTTTCTAGAAATTGCTGTAGGGTAGAAAATATAGTTGAAATAAGGTTGTATTTATGCCTAGTTGATTTTTTCTCAAACGATTATTACTAGTCCCGCAAGCTCGGGATGAATCTGGTGGTTTGTGGTGTTTATACAGCCGAGCGATTGATATATATGTGCTGTGTATGTTTTATTTATGTAGTAATGCCTATTAGAACAGGAACTGTGCATATGTGTCTTAGCCGAAGATCAATATAGGTTTTGACTAAAAGAAGGTATCCATTTTGGGATACCTTCTTTTTTGTTTAAATATCTAAATTCTTCACATGCTTGGCATGCGTTTCTATAAACTCTCTTCTCGGTTGTACTTCGTCTCCCATTAATATTGTAAAAATTTCATCTGCTGCCATTGCATCTTCAAGTGTTATTTTTACGAGTGTTCTAGATTCTGGATTCATCGTTGTTTCCCATAATTGTTCTGGGTTCATTTCTCCTAACCCTTTGTATCTTTGAATAGTAATTCCTTCTTTCCCTATTTCCTTTAAATATTCTTCCAACTCATTATCTGTATAACAATATTTTTCATTAAATCCCTTTTTTGTTATTTTAAAAAGTGGCGGTTGAGCTAAATATATATTTCCATTTTCAATTAAGTTTTTCATATATCTATAAAAAAATGTTAACAATAGTGTACTTATGTGCGAACCATCTACATCTGCATCCGCCATAATTATAATTTTTCCATATCTTATTTTTGATATTTCAAAATCATTTCCTATTCCTGAGCCAATTGCTGTAATAATCGGTTTTAATTGTTCATTGTTATATATTTTATCAATTCTAGACTTTTCAACATTTAGTAATTTTCCCCTCATTGGAAGTATCGCTTGAAATTTTCTATCCCTTCCTTGTTTTGCTGAACCACCTGCAGAATCTCCCTCAACAAGATACATTTCACATAAGTCTGGATTTTTTTCACTACAATCTGCAAGTTTCCCTGGTAATGTCATTCCATCTAAAGCATTTTTTCTCCTTACCAATTCCCTTGCTTTTCTTGCGGCTTCTCTTGCTCTTGAAGCACTTACGCATTTTTCTAAAATTGCTTTTGCTACCGCTGGATTTTCTTCCAAAAATGCTGATAATTGATCGTTCATTGCTGAAATTACTAATCCTGTAACTTCGCTGTTCCCTAATTTAGTTTTTGTTTGTCCTTCAAATTGTGGGTCTTTTACTTTAACAGAAATTACCGCTGTAATTCCCTCTCTAATATCTTCTCCCTGTAGATTTCCATCTTTTTCTTTTAAAATATTATGATTTTTAGCATAGTCATTAAATACTTTTGTAAGAGACCTTTTAAATCCCTCTAAATGAGTCCCCCCTTCAATTGTATTTATATTGTTTACAAAAGAATATATATTTTCTGAATATGTTGTTGTATATTGTATTGCTATTTCTATAGGAAATTCTCCTGCTTTTTCGATATATATTGGTTTCTCGTGTATTTTTTCTTTGTTTTTATTTAGATATTCAACAAAAGAAATTAATCCCCCATCAAATTGGAATATTGCACTTTTAATATTTTCTTCTCTTTCATCGAATAGAGAAATTTTTAACCCTTTAGTTAAAAACGCCATTTCCCTAAATCTATTTTCTAAAACTTCATACTCATATTCCAACGTTTCAAATATTGTTGAATCTGCTAAAAACCTTACCGTTGTTCCTGTATGTTCCGACGTTCCTATTTCTTGTAGTGGGCTCGTTGTTGTTCCTTTTTCAAATTTCATTTGATATTTTTTATTATCTCTATTTATGGTGACTTCACACCATTCAGATAACGCATTAACAACAGACGCCCCAACTCCATGCAATCCACCAGATACTTTATAGCCACTATCTCCGCCAAATTTTCCACCAGCATGTAATATAGTATAAACTGTTTCAGCTGCAGACAA
Organism: Oscillospiraceae bacterium; assembly: GCA_009778695.1. Lineage (GTDB taxonomy): Bacteria > Bacillota > Clostridia > TANB77 > CAG-508 > WRFS01. The sequence continues at coordinate 13,797 of WRFS01000032.1, read as the reverse complement.
CCCAGTTTTTGCATGTTTTTCTACTGGAATTCCTCTACCATTATCCTCAACACGTATTATATTTCCTTTTTCTATTGTTACCTTTATATCATCACAACAACCAGCCAACGCTTCGTCAACGCTATTATCAACTATTTCATAAACCAAGTGATGTAATCCTCTTACTGAAACACTTCCTATATACATCCCGGGTCTTTTTCTAACTGCCTCTAACCCCTCTAAAACTTGTATTTGCTCTGCACCATATGAATGTTCTACTCTTTCCATTGTTCTTCTAACACCTTTCCTTCCTTAACATTAAACACTTTTGAATTGTCTTTTTCTATTTTATCTGTACATGTTATTATTATTTGATTATTTTTTATATTTTCTAAAAAATTATTTTTTCTTTTATTATCTAATTCCGACATAAAATCATCTAATAAAATAATTGGATATTCTTCTATTTCTTCATAAATAATTTCTGCTTCTGTAATTTTTAAAGAAAGTATTGCACTCCTATGTTGCCCTTGTGAACCATAAATATCTATTTTTTTATTATTAATAAACAAATTAAAATCATCTCTATGTATCCCTACAGTTGTATACCCCTTTTTAATATCTTCATTAATATTATTTTTTAAATTAACTAAATAATTGTTTTTATTTTCAAAATTAGAAATATATTCTAAAATAATATTTTCTTTGTTTTCTGTTATTTTATTATGAATATTATTTATTTTATTATTTATTTTATTAATAAATTCTTTTCTAAAATTAAATATTATTTCTGCATGCTCAGCAAGTTGCTCATTCCATATTTCAATAATATTTAATTCTTTGTTTTCATATTTTATTTGTCTTAAATAATTATTTCTTTGTTCTAATATTTTTAAATATTGTGTTAAATTATAAATATATTTTATTTTTAATTGACTTATCATTATATCCAAAAATTTTCTTCTATTTCTTGCAGGTCCTTTTAAAATATTAATATCATCTGGATTAAAAATTACAATATTTATATTTCCTAATATTTCACTTAGTTTTTTTATTTTTATTTTATTTAAATAAAATATTTTTTTATTATTATTTATTTCTAATTTTATTTTATTATTATTTATTTCTTTTTTTATATAATTTATTTCTACCATTAAATTTTCTTTATTAAAATTAATTATTTCTTTTTCTCTTTTTTTTCTAAAAGATTTTCCTATAGAACACATATAAATTGCTTCTAAAATATTTGTTTTTCCTTGGGCATTATCTCCATAAAAAATATTTATTCTTTTATTTAATTCTATTTCTTGTTCTATATAATTTCTAAAATTAATTAATTTTATTTTTTCAATATACATAAAAATTTCCTTTTAATCCTCTTTTAACCTAATCGGTAATACCATATATAAATAATCTCCGTCTTCAACTGGTCTAATTATACATGGCGAAATACTATTTCCAAAGTCAATAAATATTTCTTCATCTTCTATTACTTTTAAAGCATCTAAAAAATATTTTGGATTAATTCCTATTTCTATATTTTTTCCTTCTGTTGAAACATACATTTCTTCTTTAGCATCTCCCATTTGATTTGCACAAGAAATAACTATTTTTCCAATATCAACAAAAAGTTTTACTGGATATTTTTTTTCTTTTTCTATTACTGAAGCAGATATTAAACTTATTCTTTCAAAACAATTTTGTATTAATTCTTTGTTTACTCTTATTCTTGTTTCCCATGAAGTTGGAATAACGCTTGAATAATTTAAAAATTCTCCATCTAATAATCTTGTAACAACCTTACACTTTTCCATTTCAAATAATGCTTGATTTTTTGAAATACCTATTTTTATATTATCATAAGAATCTAAAATTATTTTATTTATTTCATTTAATGTTTTACTTGGAATAACTGCTGAAAAATTATTTTGTTTAGTGCTTAATATTTTATTTTTCCAAGCTAATCTAAAACCATCTACAGCAACTACATTTAATTTATTATCTATTATTTCGAATAAACAACCAGTAAATATTGGTCTATTTTCCTCATTACTAACTGCAAAAATAGTTTTTCTTATCATATTTTTTAATATACACTGTTCTAAATTAACGGAATTTTCAATATTTATTTTTGGTAATTCTGGAAATTCTTCTGGATTCATTGTAGTTAATTTATAAATAGAACCTTCACACTCAATTATTAATAAATTTTTTTCATTTAATGATATTGAAATATCTGTATTTGGTAATTTTTTAATAATTTCACTAAACATTATTGAATTAACAACTATTGAACCTTCTTCTTTTATGTTTGCTTGTACAATATATTCTATTCCTATTTCTAAATCATAAGAAGTTAATTTAATTTCATTTTTATTTGTTTGAATTAAAATGCCTTCTAATATAGGCATAGTTGTTTTTAAAGAAGTTGTTTTTATTACAGAATTAATTCCCTTAATAAGTTTTTCTTTTTCACAAACAATTTTCATTTTTTTGATCTCCTTTTTTTTATAAATATAATATATATTTTTTAGTAGTAATAGTAGTAGGTTATGTGTAAAGTGTGGATAAGTAGGTGAATAACTAAATAAATAAATAAAAAATAATGTTAATAAATATGTGTAAAATTAAAAATTATTTTAACGTAAAAAATAAGAAATGTGTAAAAATAAAGTTATTAACAGCTTATCCACAGGCTTTTAACAAAACAATGTTGATAACCGATGCAGTTATTATATATTAATATTTTTAACAATTTAAATAAAACAATTATTCTAAGAACAAATATTTTTTAAATTAATTAAATTAATTAATTTATGAACAATTATTTATTTAATATAACTTTTTTAACACTATCCACAATTAATCTTGTATTTTTGTTTTCTTTAAGATCTGCTTCTATTTTTTTTACAGCATGCATTACTGTTGTGTGATCTCTTTTTCCAAAATCATATCCTATTTGTTTTAGAGATGAATTTGCAACAGACCTACATAAATACATTGCAATTTGTCTAGGATAGGCTATATCGTTTGATCTTTTAGAGCTTTTTAAATCTCTTTTTTCTATATTAAAATAGTTAGAAACTACTTCTTGAATATATTCATTAGAAATTATAGTTTCTTTTTTAAGAATTATATCATTAATAGCTCTTTCTGCTGTTTCCATTGATATAGGACCAACAGTTAATGAAGAAAGTGCTATAATTTTGTTTAAAACTCCCTCTAATTCTCTTATGTTTGAATCTATTTGAGTTGCAATATTATATAATATTTCTGTATCAATTATGATATTTTTTAATTCTGCTTTTTTTCTTAAAATAGCTACGCGTGTTTCAAAATCTGGAGAAGAAATATCTACAATTAATCCCCATTCAAATCGAGATTTTAATCTTTCTTCTAAAAAAGGAATTTCTTTTGGTGGTTTATCGCTAGATAATATAATTTGAGAACCACTCTCATGCAAAGTATTAAAAGTATGAAAAAATTCTTCTTGAACTCCTTCTTTTCTTGATATAAATTGAATATCATCAATCATTAAAATATCTATATTTCTATATTTATTTCTAAAAAATTCGTTTTTTTGTTCTTTTATTGAATTGATAAATTCGTTAGTAAATTTTTCTGAAGTAACATATAAAACCTTTATATTTTTATTATTTTTTAAGATTTCATTTCCAATTGCATGCATTAAATGTGTTTTTCCAAGACCAACCCCACCATATATAAAAAGAGGATTGTATGCTTTTCCAGGGCTTTCTACAACACCTAAAGCAGCTGCGTTTGCAAAACTGTTGTTTTCTCCAACAATAAAGGTATCGAATGTATAAAAAGGATTTAAAGAATTGTTTTTATATTGAAAATCATTAATTTGGTTTAAATTAAGATTTGTATTTTTTTCTTCTTTTTTAGGAAGGGAGTCTTGTGAGACAATTACTATTTTACGATTTATATTTGTTAAATATCTAAAAGTATTAGCTATTAAATCATTATATTTTCCATCTAAAAATTCTTTTTGAAAGGAATTTTTTGTACATAAAGTGATTTGATTATCATCAATTTCTAGTAAGCTTAAGTCTTTAAGCCAAGTATCATATGCGATTGTAGTAACCTCTTCTCTTATTAGTTCTTTTGCTTTGGTTATTAAATCTGTGTTATTAGTTGGCATAATAATAATAAATCCTTCCTTATAATAGTTTGCATAAAACGTAATATTAATATATCAAATTTTTATATGAATAGTCAATATAAAATGAAAAAGTTTTTAATAATTAATTACCAGTTTGCGGTTTTCGGCAAAATAGCCGTATCCTTAACTATGTGGTTCCCGTAAAAAATCAATTATAATAGTCCGCTCCCGGTGTCTGTATATCTTTTTAAAAAAACTCCCTCCAGGTCAAGGGGTAATCCGTATGCCTCAAAGGGCTGTCGGGAGGTTTTTTAAAAAGATATACAGACACCTAGCGCTATTTCATGTACATAAAGCGGAGGATATTTTAGAAAAACCAGTAAAAGGGAAACCTGTTATTGGTTACCAGATAACATTTTTCAGTAAAGTAGCCTTTGGAGTATAGTATATGTTTTAAAAAGGTGAACGACAGCCCTTTGAGGCCCATGGAGTCTACGGAGGCTTGGAGGAGCCTTTTTAAAACATATACTATACTCCAAAGGCGGAAATTTTAGGATAAAGTGTTAACCAGTACCAGTTAATGAAAATCTTTAGATTAAAAGATTGACAAATAAGGTTATTTTATTGTATAATCAAAAGGATTATTTTGTTAGAAATATTAAAATAAAAAATAAATTACGGAGGTGCGAAATGAAAAGAACATATCAACCAAAAAAAAGACAAAACAAAAAAGAGCATGGTTTTTTAAAAAGAATGAAAACTAAAGCTGGAAGAAATGTATTAAAATCAAGAAGAGCAAAGGGACGAAAAGAACTAAGTGCATAAAAAGTGAGTAAATATGAAAAAAACAATTATGTTAAAAAAAAATTACGAATTTAAATATGTTTTTTCAAAAGGAAAATATTATAGTGGTGAAATTATAGAAATATATTTATTGAAAAATAATGCGAAAAAGAATAAACTAGGAATAGCAATAAGTAAAAAAACAGGAAAAAGTGTTGTAAGAAATAAAATAAAAAGATTAATAAGAGAGAACTATAGACAAATGGAAAACAACATAAAAGAAGAAAATACGATTGTTTTTTTATTTAAAAAGAATATAGAAGTAGAAAAAGCAACATTTTATAATATAAAAAAAGATATGGAAAAGATATTTAAAAAAGCAAATATTTTAATAAGTGAGTAAATATGAAAAAAATAATTAATATTTTATTTAAAATATATAAAAGTATACTATCACCATTTTTTGAGTATTTAGGAATCAAGTGTAAATATTATCCGACATGCTCAGAATACAGCAAACAAGCCATAGAAAAATATGGAATAATTAAGGGCGGATTTTTATCAACAAAAAGAATTTTAAAATGTAATCCGTTTTCAAAAGGTGGATACGACCCAGTTAAATAGACAGAGTGGACTTATTAAAGGAAGGAACGAAAGAAATACATGGGAGGAATTATAGACTTTATTGCAAATTTTTTTGGTTACATTTTAAACTTTTTTTATGAATTGGTAAAAAATTATGGATTAGCTATAATTTTGTTTACTTTAGTATTAAGAGTAGTTTTGTTACCATTAACGATAAAACAACAAACAACGATGAGGAAATCAGCTAAAATACAAGGAAAATTAAAAAAAATACAAGAAAAATATAAAGGAAATCAAGAAAAAATTAATAAAGAGACAATGGCTTTATATAAAAGTGAAAACATGAGTCCTTTTAGTGGTTGTCTTAGTGCAATTATTCAAATACTTTTATTATTATCTGTGTTTTATCTGGTTAGCAGACCATTAACTCATATGAAAAGAATAGATCCAACGGTTATACAAAGTTATACGGATGAAATAAAACAAGATGAGAATAGTCAAAAATCAAATTATCCAGAAATAGACATTATAAAGGCAAAAGGCCCAGTAGATGAACGTGTAAATATTAATATGCATTTCTTAGGATTGGACTTAAGCAGCGTTCCATCAGGAAGCTGGAAAGATCCTAGAGTTTATGTTATTCCATTGCTATATGTAGTGTCTTCTGTAGTATCAATGAGGCTTATGACGAACATGAATTCAAAAAACAAAGAGAAAGATAAAGAAGACGATAAAGAAATTGAAGTTGGAGATAAGCCCAAAGAAAAGACAGAGATGGATATGGCAGAAAGCATGAATAAAAACATGATGTATATAATGCCTGTTATGTCAGTAATAATATCATTTATAGCACCATTAGGACTGGCATTATATTGGTTAATAAATAATTTATTGATGATAGTTGAAAGAATAGTTATTTTTAAATATTTAGAAGAAAAGGAGAAAAAAAATAATGCCTAAAACGTATGTTTTTGAAGGAAACACAACGAATGCTGCTATAGAAAAGGGATTAAAAGAACTAAAAGTTTCAAAAGATAGTGTAGAAGTAAAAATACTAGATAATGGGAAAAAGAGTTTTTTTAGTATTTTAGAACCGAGAGTAGTTAAGGTAGAGATTACGCTAAAAGATAAAAAAGACGAAACTTTTAAAAGAGCTGAAAAGACTGTTAGAAAAGTAGATAGCGAAGATGTAAAAAAGCAAATGGAAATAATAGATAAGTTTTTAAAAGAATTTATTTCGAAATTACAAGAAAAAGATGTTAATTATAAAATTGAAAATAAGGATAATTTTATTAACGTAGAAATAACTGGAGAAAATGTAAAACATCTAATAGGATATCGAGGAGAAACGTTAAATGCACTACAAAACATATTAAAAGCTATTTCTAGAAGACACGTTGCTTTTGGAGCCAAGGTAATAGTAAATATAGAAGGATATAGGAAGCAAAGAGAAGAAATTCTAAAAGAATTGGCAAATAAGGTTTCAAAAACAGTTATAAGAACTAAAAAGTCAGTTATGTTAGAGCCGATGTCTTCGTTTGAAAGAAAAATAATTCATGAGCAATTGCAAAACAATGACCAAATAAAGACGTACAGTATAGGCAATGAGCCACATAGAAAACTTGTAATAGATTTAAAGTAAATAGTATATATGCTGTGAATGGGGGCATATCTGAATAATTAAGAGAAATCTTTAATTATTGAGGTGTGTCTTTTATATATATGTGAAAATTATAAGAAACGTATAATAAGGGAAATTTACGAAATGTGAGAGAAAGGAAAGTGACAAGGAAGTGGATACAATAGTTGCAATATCTACCTCTCCAGGAATTGGCGGAATAGGTATAATCCGTATGAGTGGAGAGAAATGTTTTGAAATATTAAAAAAAATATTTGAGCCCAAAAATAAGGAAAGCAATATAAAAGGATATACAATAAAATATGGAAATATTATTGATAAAGAAAAAAAAGAAATAATAGACGAAGTGTTGGTTTCATATTTTAAAGCACCCAAAAGCTATACCACAGAAGATATGTGCGAAATAAATTCGCATGGCGGAACAATAATTATGAAGCAAATACTAGAACTATGTGTAAAAAATGGTGCGAAAATGGCTGAAGCAGGAGAGTTTACTAAAAGAGCATTTTTAAATGGCAGAATAGATCTAAGTCAGGCAGAAGCAGTTATAGATATAATTAATGCGAAAACAGAAAAAGAAAAAAGAGCACTAATTAATCAGTTAGAGGGTTTTTTATCAAGAGAAATTAATGTAATAAAAAAAGAAATATTATCTATAATGGTTGATATTGAGGTAAATATAGATTATCCAGAATATGAAACAGTAGAGGTAACGAATAAAAATATAATTAATATTTTGCAAGACTCAAAAAACAAATTAAATAAATTAAAAGAGAGCTTTGACGATGGAAAAATATTAAGAGACGGTATAAAAACAGCAATTATTGGGAAACCAAATGTAGGAAAATCCTCTCTTTTAAATGTTATTTTAAAAGAAGAAAGGGCTATTGTTACTGAGTTTGAAGGGACAACCAGAGATACAATAGAAGAATATATTACAATTCAGGGCGTGCCATTTAGAATAATTGATACGGCGGGCATTAGAGTTGCTGAAAACGAAGTGGAAAAAATAGGAATAAAAAAATCTATGGAATTAGCAAAAGAAGCGGATTTAGTTATTGCTATTTTTGACGGTTCAAAAAAATTAGATGAGCAAGACTATGAAATATTAAATATGATAAGCGGGAAAACAAGTATAATTGTTTTAAATAAAGTAGATTTACAAGACGGAGGGCAAGAGCAGGAAGCTAGGAAGCAAATACTAGAAGTAGAAGGCAGAGGAGAAAATATCGAAGGTCAAAGAAAAATAGTTGAATTATCTGCCCTTAAAAAAATAGGAATTGAAGAATTATATGAGGCAATAAAAGAACTATATGATGTAGATAAAATTAGCGTCGAAGGTGAAAATATAGTTACAAATGTGAGGCATCAAGGATTGATTCAAGAAGCAATAAATAATATAAATAAGGCAATTGAAGATATAAAAAACAATATAACGATAGACATTATTGCAATTTATATAAAAAACATATTGGATTCTTTAAGTAAAATAACAGGAGAAAATATTTCGGAAGATATTATTAATGAGATTTTTTCAAAATTTTGTTTAGGAAAGTAGCTCGTTTGAAAAAGGATGGTGAAAAAAATGAAATATAATGCAGGAGAATACGATGCGGCAGTAATTGGAGCAGGACATGCTGGATGTGAGGCTGCTTTGGCGTTGGCGAGGTTGGGAAAAAGAACCCTGTTGTTTTCTATAAGTTTGGAATGTGTGGCAAACATGCCGTGCAATCCCAATATTGGAGGAACTTCAAAAGGGCATTTGGTTAGAGAAATAGATGCACTTGGCGGAGAAATGGGGAAAGTTATAGATAAATCATTTATTCAATCAAGGATGTTAAACACGTCGAAAGGGCCAGCTGTACATTCTTTAAGAGCACAAGCAGATAGAAAAAAATATCAACAAATAATGAAACAAACACTGGAAAAACAAGAGAACTTATTTATAAAGCAAGCTGAAATTGTAAATATAGAAGTTGAAGATGAGAAAATAAAAGCCGTAGAAACCAATGTAGGGGCAATTTACAATGTAAAAACGGTAGTTTTAGCAACAGGGACATATTTAAAAGGAAAGATATTTATCGGAGAAACATCTTTTGAAAGTGGACCAGACGGTGTTTTCCCAGCCAATAAATTGTCTGAAGTATTAAAAAGCTTAAATATAAAATTAAGAAGATTTAAAACAGGGACCCCAGCAAGAGTAAATAAAAGAAGCATTGATTTTTCAAAAATGGAAATTCAAGAAGGGGATGAAGAAATTGTTGCGTTTTCATTTGAAAATGAGTTAGAAAAAAGACCGCAAGAACCGTGTTATTTGACCTATACAACAGCAGAAACACATAAAATAATAATGGAAAATTTACATAGGTCGCCGTTATATAGCGGAGACATAGAAGGAACGGGGCCGAGATATTGTCCTTCAATAGAAGATAAGGTGGTAAGGTTTAAAGACAAGCCAAGACATCAAATTTTTATTGAACCAATGGGGCTTGGAACAGAAGAAATGTATGTGCAAGGAATGAGCTCATCATTACCAGAAGATGTTCAATTAGCTGTATACAGGAGCTTGCCAGGATTAGAAAATGTTGAATTTACAAGACCTGCTTATGCAATAGAATATGATTGTGTTGAACCATCTCAGTTAAAACTATCGTTGGAATTAAAAAATATCGAAGGAATGTTTTTTGCAGGACAAATAAACGGAACTTCTGGCTATGAAGAAGCGGCAGCACAAGGAATAATTGCAGGCATAAATGCCTCTCGAAAAATTGATAATAAAGAGCCGTTGATACTAGACCGTTCCGAAGCATATATAGGAGTTTTAATAGACGACATTGTAACAAAAGGAACGAATGAACCATATAGGATGATGACTTCCAGGGCGGAATACAGACTCTTGTTAAGGCAAGACAATGCGGATTTGCGATTAACATCAAAAGGCTATGATGTTGGGCTAATAAAAGAGGAGCGATACAATAATTTTTTAAATAAAAAACATAATATTGAAAAGGAAGTTGAAAGGCTACATAAAACAATTATAAAGCCAACGGAAAAAAACAATAACTTTCTTATTAAACATGGAACAACGCCAATAGAAACAGGCGTTAAATTAGTAGATTTACTAAAAAGAACGGAATTAGATTATAAAAAGCTAGAAGAAATCGACACAGAAAGACCAAGATTATGTAAACAAGAAAAGGAGCAGGTTGAAATATCTGTTAAATATGAAGGATATATTAATTTGCAAATGGCTCAAGTTGAAACATTTAAAAAACTAGAAAAAAAGAAACTTTCAGAAAAAATAAATTATTTAAATATTAAGGGACTAAGCCTAGAGGCAAGGCAAAAATTGGATGCAATAAAACCAAACTCCATTGGACAAGCATCTAGAATATCTGGGGTTTCACCAGCAGACATCTCGGTGTTATTGATATATATGGAACATCAAAAAAAGTGAGGGAAATAAAATTTAAGTGAGAAAAATATTTATATTTAAACAAATATTTATGGAAGGAAGACAAATTATGAGTGAAAAAGAATTTAAAGAAAGGCTTATAAGCTTAGCGGGTAAAACAAATATAAATATAACAGATGAGAATGCAGAGACGTTTTATAAGTATATGAATTTGTTAATAGAATGGAATGAAAAGATAAACTTAACGGCGATTGTAGAACCAAACGAGATAATTATAAAGCATTTTATTGACAGTTTGATTCTTGAAAAATATATAAAGGACAACGATTCAATTATTGACATAGGCACAGGAGCGGGGTTTCCAGGAATTCCATTAAAGATTCAAAACAGCAGTTTGAAAGTTACCTTGTTAGATTCTCTAAACAAAAGAGTAAAATTTTTAAATGAAATTATTGGATTGCTTCAACTAGATAATATAGAAACAGTACATGGAAGGGCAGAAGATTTCGGAAGAGCCATGAAATATAGGGAGCGTTATGATGTTTGCACATCAAGAGCAGTGGCAAAATTGAATGTTTTAGCCGAATACATGTTACCATTTGTAAAAGTTGGTGGGCGATGTTTGTGTATGAAGGGACCAAATGTGGCAGATGAAGTTAAAGCGGCAGAAAAAACAGTTAAATTATTAGGTGGAGAAATAATGCAAACAGACACGGTTTTTTTGCCAAAAAAGTCGGGCGAAAGAACCGTAATCATGCTCAACAAAGCCAGTTCCACACAGAACGGATTTCCGAGAAACACCAGTAAAATTAGCAAAGAAAAAATAAAATAGTAAAAATTTTTGCTCCCAGCAAAAATCTTTTTTGAAAAACTTTTTTGCTCCCAGCAAAAATTTTCTTAAAAAAACTTTTTTGCTGGGAGCGAAAATTTTCTTGAAAAAACTTTTTCGCTGGGAGCAAAAATTTTTTCAAATTATTATTTAAAAGTATATTGACTTTTGCATAATAATTTTATATTATATATGTATAAAAAATAATTTGGGGGATAACAAATTGGGCAAAATTATATCAGTAGCAAACCAAAAAGGTGGGGTAGGAAAGACCACAACAGCAATAACATTCGGAGCAATTTTAGCAACAAAAAGAAAAAAAGTTTTATTATTAGATATTGATCCACAAGGAAATGCGACGAGTGGACTTGGGGTTGATAAAAACCTAGAAGCATCAGCCTATGATGCCTTAATAAACGACGTTAAAATTAAAGATATAATAATAGAAACCAACATAAAAAATTTAATGCTTTGCCCATCTAATATAAATTTAGCAGGAGCAGAAGTAGAGCTTGTTTCGCTGGAAAACAGAGAATATAGACTGAAAGAAAAGTTAGAAGAAATAAAAGAGGAATATGACTACATAATAATAGACTGCCCACCATCTTTAGGGCTGATTACATTAAATGCATTTACAGCCTCAGATTCTGTTTTGGTGCCAGTACAATGCGAGTATTATGCATTAGAGGGATTGGGGCAGCTTGTTAACACAATTAATCTAGTTAAAAATCACCTAAATCCTCAATTAGAAATTGAAGGGGCATTATTAACCATGTTTGATGTTAGGACAAGACTGTCAAATCAGGTGGTAGATGAAGTGAAAAAATATTTTAACGACAAAGTCTATAAAACAATAATACCAAGGAATGTGAGGTTAAGTGAAGCACCTAGCTATGGAATGCCAATAATAAAATATGACAGTTTTTCAAAAGGTGCACGAGCATATGAGAAATTTGTAAAAGAAGTATTAAAAGAAAACGAAAAAAAGTCAAATGGTAAAAGAATGAAATAGAAAGGTAAGAGGTGAATTAAATGGCAAAAGCACAAGGAGGCCTAGGTAGAGGATTAAACGCATTATTTGGAAATTCATTATTGGATAAAACACATGAGGTAAACGATAAAAATGTTGAGGAAGTAAAAAAGGAAATTAAGGAAGAAATTAAAGGAGAAACAATAAAACATATTAAAATAATAGATATTGAACCAAATAAAAATCAGCCAAGAAAAATATTTGAAGAAGAATCGATGAATGAATTAGCAAATTCTATAAAAAAATATGGAGTAATTCAGCCAATAGTAGTTAGTAAGAACGGAGATTATTATGAAATAATTGCAGGAGAAAGAAGATGGAGAGCTGCTAAAATAGCAGGTCTTAAAGAATTGCCCGCAGTTATTATGGAAGCTGATGACAGAAAGAAGAGAGAAATTGCTTTGGTAGAAAATATACAAAGAGAAGACTTGAACCCAATTGAAAAATCAAGGAGCATTAAGGCATTACTAGATGAGTACGACCTAACACAAGAAGAAGTCGGTGAAATATTAGGGAAAAAGAGAAGTACCATAACCAACTCTTTAAGACTGTTAAACTTGGATGAAAGGGTTATACAATTTGCATTAGAGGGTAAACTAACAGAGGGACATTGTAAGTCTTTATTAAGCATAGAAAAGAAGGAAAAACAGTATGAAATGGCATTGGAAATAATCAATTCTGGAGGAACAATTAGAGCATTAGAAAAAAAGATTAAAGATAAAAGAAAAAAAAGAGACATATATACAGGGCATGCAGCAGTAATTAGAGATATAGAGGATAAATTTAGAAACTTCTTTGGTACAAAAGTGAAAATTGATGCAAATGAGAAAAGAGGAAAGATAGTTATACAATATTCATCAAATGCAGAACTAGAAAGACTTTTAGACTTGGTGAAATAATGTTAAACTGTAAAGCTGTTAAGAGACACGAATTTCCGTTGACGGAAACGAGTGTCTTTTTTGTATAATGGAAAATCGATAAACAATGTAAGGGTGGAAATTGGAAACTAAGGCTATAAAAAGAAAAAGGTAGGGTTATGTATAGGAGAGAAAATAAAAACAGCTATAAAGCGAAATGTGAAGGAATAAAAAACAATAACAAATAATAATAAGTAATAACAAAGAAAAACAAGTAATAACAAGTAATAACAAGTAATAACAAGTAATAACAAGTAATAACAAGTAATAACAAGTAATAACAAGTAATAACAAGTAATAACAAAGAAAAATAAATAATTAATAAAATAAAACAAACAATAAAAAAAACAAATAATAAAAATAATAAATAATAAATAATAAATAATAAATAATAAATAATAAATAATAAATAATAAATAATAAATAATAAATAATAAATAATAAATAATAAATAATAAATAATAAATAAATAATAAATAGATAATAAATAAATA
>WRFS01000031.1 GCA_009778695.1 Oscillospiraceae bacterium | reverse complement strand
GTCCTGCAATGTCATTCTGAGTCTTTCTACGAAGATTTTACTTGCGAAGAATCTCACGAAATATGAGATCCTTCATAGCAAGGCTTTGTAAGAAGTGGTTCAGGATGACAATTCTAGGACGCCTTCTATTTGCAATTAATAGTCCACCATGTTCTAATTTTTAGGCCACATATTTTTTAATAAATCTTTTGGAATAAATAATCTAAAATACATTATTAGAGAGAAAATCATTGCTATTATTGAAATGCAATAAAGGTAAAAATTGCATGTTTTATAAATTTCTGGAAGATTAAATTCTGCGATTATTATAGAAAAGAATATTGCGATATATAATACTACTGTTGCTAATTTACCAAACCATCTGCTTGAAACCACAGTGTGATTTCCATAAAGAAAGGAAGCACCAGAAACCATAATGAATTCTTTTAAAATTATTATAATTACAATCCAAAATGGAATGAACCCTTTTATAACCAACGTAATTACAATTGAAATTTGAGTTAATTTATCGGCTAGAGGATCCATTAATTTTCCAAAGTCAGATATTAAGTTAAATCGTCTAGCAATGAATCCATCTAATATGTCAGTTAATCCAGAAGCCAATAAAAGAATAAATGCAAGTAGATAGCTACTTTTTGCTATAAAGAATACGATAAATGGTATTAAAAGTATTCTAATTATTGTTAATATGTTGGGTATGTGTTTTTTCATATTATAATTTTTCCATCCTTTGCATCTATTGTAATAGATTGCCCATCTACGATTTCTTCTTTCAAGATTTTTTCGGCTATTTCGTCTTCAATATATCTTTGAATTGCTCTTCTTAAAGGTCTTGCACCGTATTTCAAATCAGTTCCTTTTTCTAGTAAAAATTGTTTTGCATTTTTTGTTACTTCTAAAGAAATATTTTTTTCTACTAACGATTTTTGTGTGTCTTTCAATAATAAATCTATTATCTGGAGTAGTTCGGCAGTTGTCAAAGGATTGAATTGTATAATCTCATCTACTCTGTTTAAAAATTCAGGTCTAAATGTATTTTTTAAAGCTTCCATGATTTTATTATTATCTACAATTGATTTTCCAAATCCAATTGAATTTGTGTTTAAGTTTGAACCTGCGTTTGATGTCATAATTATTATTGTGTTTTTAAAGTTAACAGCGTTTCCTTTGGAATCTGTAAGTTTCCCGTCGTCTAATATTTGTAAAAGTATGTTGAAAACGTCTGGGTGTGCTTTTTCTATTTCATCTAATAAAATTATAGAATATGGTTTTCTTTTTA
This sequence comes from Oscillospiraceae bacterium, assembly GCA_009778695.1. GTDB lineage: Bacteria > Bacillota > Clostridia > TANB77 > CAG-508 > WRFS01. Next base: position 20,431 of record WRFS01000031.1, on the reverse strand, counting down.
CCTTTTCAGTTAATTGACCAGCATCGTCATATCCTACATATCCAGGAGGTGAGCCAATCAATTTTGAACTGGAGTGTCCTTCCATATATTCAGACATATCTATGCGGATTATGGAATCTTCGTTTCCAAACATTTCGTATGCTAGAGTTTTTGCGAGTTCGGTTTTACCAACTCCTGTAGGCCCTACAAATATAAATGAAGGAGGTCGTTTGCTGCTTTGTAATCCTGCACGATTTCTTCTAATAGCTCTTGCAACAGCGGCAACAGCGTCATTTTGCCCAATTATTCTATTGTGTAAATTTTGTTCAAGGTTTAATAGTTTTTGAGTTTCTACCTCCGTTATTTTTTTAACTGGAATTTTAGTCCAATCTTCTATAACACTAGCAATATCAGTCATTGTTAGGGCTGTTACTTGTAGTTTTTTATTTAAGTCTTCTATTTGTTGTAACAGAGTACATTCTTTTGTTTTTAGGTCGGCTGCTTTTTGGTAATCTTCAATAGAGTCACTAGAAACGGCTTCTTCCTTTTCTTCTTGTATTTGTTGTAATTCATTTTTTAATAATTCTAATTCGTATAGTTCCTTATTGCTTAAATTTAACCTAGAACAAGCTTCATCCAAGATGTCTATTGCTTTATCTGGTAAGAATCTGTCGTGTATATATTTTTCTGCCATTATCACTGTTTTTTCAATAATATCATTTGAGATACTTACTTTATGAAATTCTTCGTAATACTTTTTGATTTCTTTTAATATTTCAATAGCTTCTTCAACACTTGGCTCATCAACTAATACTGGTTGGAATCTTCTTTCTAAAGCTGGATCTTTTTCAATATATTTTCTGTATTCTCTTAATGTAGTAGTGCCAATAACTTGAATTTCGCCGTTAGAGAGGGCAGGTTTTAATATATTTGCAGCATTCATGGCGTTTTCGTTATCTCCGTGATGCCACAATACTGTGAACTTCATCAATAACCAAAACAATATTTCCTAATTTTTTACATTCTTCCATAATGGCTTTCATTCTTCCTTCAAATTGGCCTCTAAATTGTGTGCCTGCAACGACTGAAGGCATATCAAGTAAATAAATTTCTTTATTTAATAATTTTGCAGGAACATTTTTTTCTACAATTTTAATAGCCAAACCATGTGCAATGGCGGTTTTACCAACACCTGGTTCACCGATTAAACATGGATTGTTTTTTGAACGTCTATTTAGAATTTGTATAACTCTTTGAATTTCTGTTTTTCTGCCGATTACTGCATCCAATTCTCCTTTTAAAGCTTTTTCATTTAGGTTTACTCCAAAGGAATCTAAAAATTTCTTTTTCTTATCTTTAACTTTTTTTTCTATTTTGATTTTTTTCTTTACATTGGAATTACTGTTATCTGCTGTTTCTGCAGTGTTTCCAGAGAACATGTTATTAATTAATTTTTCAAAAGAGAACCCACCTAATGCGTTGTTTGTATTATCTATATTATCTAAATTATTGTTATCGTTTGTCATTAAATCATTTGAAAAGTCGTTAATAAAGCTATCAAATTGATTAGACATATCTTTTATTTCTTGAGGATTTAAATTTGCTTGTTTTGCTAATATTTCAAGTGGATTAATGCCTTTGGCTTTGGCACAGTTATAACAAAGGCCTTCAACTGTTTTGTTATCGCCCTCTACTTTGTTTATAAAAATTACGGCAACGTTTTTGTTGCAAACTGAACATAACATAAATTTACCCCCATTCTCTAATAATACATCAAAATTGAGATATAGTCAATAACTTGATATATATTTATTTTTGTGGTAGAATAAGAACGTGCTTACCAGTTAACAGTTTTTTCTAAAATTTCCGCCTCTGGAGTATAGTATAGCTTTTAAAAAGGCTCCTCCAAGTCAAGGGGTAATCCGTATGCCTCAAAGGGCTGTCGTTCACCTTTTTAAAAGCTATACTATACTCCAAAGGCTACTTTGCTGAAACTGTTAAATGGTAACAGAACGTGCTGTATGTCCGAGTTCTTTAAAAACACATATATTACAAAAGAACTCTAAAGAGAAGATTCCAGTAGAGGGCGGCCTAGAATTGTCATCCTGAACCACTTCTTACAAAGCCTTGCTATGAAGGATCTCATATTTCGTGAGATTCTTCGCAAGTAAAATCTTCGTAGAAAGACTCAGAATGACATTGCAGGATACCCTCGGACGTATGGGTAGGAAAGGTGATTTTATTGAAAGTATATGCATTTGTTGGACCGTCACGGAACAGGAAAAAGTTATAGAGCCCAATGGGTAGCAAGTGAAAGAAGTATAAGCTATATAATAGATGATGGCTTGTTTATAAAAGACAATACAATAATTTCTGGAAGTTCCGCAAAAAAAGCTAGTACGAGGGTTGGAACGGTAAAACTAGCTTTATTTTCCAATAAAGAACGACAAGACGAAATAAAAAAAGAGATAAAGAAGAATAACATAGATTCAATAATGATATTGGGAACGTCAAACGACATGGTAGAAAAGATAGCTGAGAATCTAGGCTTTCCACAAATTTCTGAATATATTTATATAGAAGATGTGGCTACAGAAGAAGAAATGAAAACTGCCAAAAGAATTAGGCAAACAGAAGGTAAGCACGTTATACCAGTTCCAACTTTTGAAATAAAAAAAGATTTTAGCGGTTATTTGGTAGACCCATTACAAATTTTTAAATCAAAAGGAAGAGGAGAACAGCCATATATAAGTGAAAAATCAATAATAAGACCTACATTTAGCTATTTAGGAGGTTTTTCAATTTCTGATACGGCGGTTAGGCAGATTATTGAATATATCGCAAAAAAGACAGAAGGGATAGATAGAGTTTTAAGAGTTAGAGTAACTAAGACAGATGGAGGAATGACGGTATATGTTGAAGTAGCAATATTGTATGGATTCACCCTTATAACTGTGCTTAAAAATTTAAGGGAAAAAATAAAGAAGGAATTAGAAAACTTAACTGCAATGTATATCGAAGCAGTAGAAATTGTAGCTAAAACTATTGTTATGCCAGTAGAAAAAATGTAGGAGGGTATCCTAAAATTTTATTAGACTTCTTTCGAAACATAAAATGTGATATACTTACAAAAACAAGTAGGTGTCATTCTGAGCGTTGCTACAAAGCTTTTCTCACGAAGAATCTTACTAAATGGTAGGTATAAGTTTGAAAATAGATAAAGTAAGATTCTTCGTAAGTCGGGCTACGAAGTAAGGCTCAGAATGACGGGAGCGGACTATGGCAGTTAATCTATATTGGGAGAGAATATTATGGGGAATATTATAGCTATTGATGGACCAGCAGGTGCTGGTAAGGGTGTAATTAGTAAGAGATTAGCAAATGAAATAGGATTTGATAATTTTGATACAGGAGCATTATATAGATGTGTTTCTCTACAAATGCTGAGAACTAACATTAATTTGAATAATATTGATGAAATTGTAAAAATTGCTAAAGAAATGAATGTAGTTTTCAAAAAAGATGGCGAAGATGAGAGTGTTTTTTTAGATGGCGAAGATGTTACAAAAGCAATAAGAGAGGATAATGTAAACAGCATAGTAAGTGAAGTTTCAACAATAAAAGAATTGCGAGAGCAAATATTAATTATTCAAAGAGAATTAGTAAAAGGTAAGAATATAGTAGTAGAGGGTAGAGATATTGGAACATGTGTGTTTCCAAATGCGAAGATAAAGATTTATTTGGATGCGAGCTTAGAAGAAAGAGCAAACAGAAGGTATAAGGAAAATTTAGAAAAAGGGATTAATACAACATACGAGGAAACGTTAGAATTGCTACGACACAGGGATAAAATTGATATGACACGAGAAGTTGCTCCACTTAGAAAAGCAGATGATGCAGTGGTTGTGGATACAACAGAACTTACGATAGACGAGGTTGTGGATAGGATAAAGGAAATTGTGGGGTAAAAAAGGGGTATTAAATGTTTAGAAAAAGCTTAAGAGCAGTAATAAAATCCGTTTTATGGGTTGTTTCAAAATTAGTATACAGAGTAAAAATTGAAGGAAAAGAAAACATAAAAGAAGGCGAAGCATATATTTTATGTGGAAATCACATACATGCAATAGATGCACCAGTACTTATAATTAATATGAAAAGAAAAATGCCTTTTTTAGCCAAGGAAGAGCTTTTTAAACTTGGGATTGTTAGGTATTTAGGAAATCTTTTTGATATGATACCAGTAAAAAGGGGTGCAGGAGATACAAGCAGTTTAAAGAAGTCTTTGAAATCAATAAAAAATGGTGAGATATTAGGAATATTCCCAGAAGGTACGAGAAATGGATTGGCAAAGAATGTAGAACTAAAGACGGGTGCAGCTTCTTTGGCATTAAAAACAAATACAAAAATTCTTCCATTGGGGATAAAAGGTAGTTTTAAACTATTTAGTAAGATTGTATATAGATTTGGCGAGCCAATGGATTTTAGCCAATATGCTAGCGATAAACCAGGAAAGGATGTATTGGAGAAGATTACTTTGGAGGTAATGGATAGAGTGTTAGAATTGGCAAAGTAGAATATGCGGGTATAATTTAGTGGTAGAATGTCATGCTTCCGACCTGATAGCGAGGGTTCGATTCCCTCTACCCGCTCCAATAATTGTCGATGAAAAAATAATAAAACATTTTAGCATTTTAAAGAGAGGAGATAATCATATGGCAATAGAGCAATATACAGAAAGTTTAACGCTTAGTGAAATGAAATGTAAGATTGGGAAAAATGATTTTGGGTATGTTTATCCACAAGGCGATGTAGCAGATGTAGATAAGATAAATAATCTATTAAAAATTGCTGGCGGAAAACCAAAAGATTGCCCTATTGATTTTTATGATTCTGAAAGTGCAGGTAAAGCAAAGCCAGAATTTATTATTACCTTTGATAAAGATATAAATACTATAATTGTTGTTGAATGCAAGAACACTGTTAATAGACACCGTTCAAACGACTTTGGGCATCCTTCGATGTTTGCAGTAGATGGAGTTCTTTACTATGCAAAATTTTTAAAGAATGAATATAATGTTATCGCTGTCGCTATAAGTGGAACGAAAAAAGAAACGATGAAAGTTGATACTTTTTATTGGGCACAAAATCAAGAATATTATACCGAACTTAAAAAAGCAAAAGATATAATTTTAGAACCAGAAAATTATTTAAAGTTAGTGAATGGTGAAAAATTACAAAAAGAATATTCGTTAGAAGATATTAGGAACACGGCATTAGAAATGCATGATACTTTAAGAGAAATTAAAGTGTCAGAAAAACATAAACCTATTTTTATAGCAGGAGTCTTAATTGCTTTAGAAGATAAATCTTTTAGTGAAGAATATTCAAAATATACTACTTTTGATAGTGTTATGTTTAATTTGAATCGTGCAATAGAAACAACGCTTGACAAGAGCAATATAAAGAAGGATAAAATTGAGAATATAAAAAGTGCCTTTAAAATAATTGGAAGCAATGAGAAATTAAAGCATATTCCTTTAGGACATAGAAATTCTATAACTTGGTATATAGAACAATTAGAGATGAAAATTAAACCAATGATGAACTATGCAGATGCTAGTTTAGATGCTTTGGGTGTGTTTTATCATGAATTCGTTAAATATAGTGGTGGAGATGGCAAAGGGTTAGGAATAGTTTTAACGCCTCAACACTTAACTGAGTTCATGTGTGAAGTTGCAGGAGTAAATAGAAATAGTAAAGTTGTAGATATATGTTGTGGAAGTGGTTCATTTTTGATAAGTGCAATGTCTAAAATGTTTAGAAATGCCAATGAAACAGATATTTTAAGAATAAAAAGAGAAGGACTTTATGGTGTAGAATTGGATGTAGAATTATTTACTCTTGCTATTGCTAATATGATAATAAGAAGAGACGGAAAGTCAAACATATATCATGGAGATTGTTTTGATAAAGGAATTAAACAAGAATTAAAAGAAAAAAATATAAACATAGGCTTAATCAATCCGCCATATTCTCAAACGGATAAGGCTGAATTAGAATTTGTTGAAAATATGTTAGATATTTTAGTCCCTGGAGGGATTGGCGTTGCAGTTGTTCCTATGAGTTGTGCTATTGGAACAAAATTTAAAAAAATTAGAGAAAGACTAATGAAAAACAACAAATTAAAAGCCGTATTTAGCATGCCGGATGATATATTTTATCCAACTGGAACTAATACTTGTGTGATGGTATGGGAAGCACATACTCCTCACGATTTCAACGAAGAAACTTTTTTTGGTTACTATAAAAATGATGGTTTTATAAAAAGAAAAAAACTAGGTAGAATAGATGCTTATAACAAATGGAAAGAAATAGAAAATGAATGGATAAATCTTTATAAAAATAGAGATATCAAAGTAGGCTTGACTGCAAGAAAGTGTGTTACATGCGAAGATGAATGGCTTTGTGAAGCTTATATGGAAACAGATTATTCTACATTATCACAAAAAGATTTTGAAATAACTGTTAGAGATTATATTGCCTACTTGGTAAAAAGAGGTGATGTGAATGGGTGATAAATTAGATATAAGTACTTGGAAGTTATTTAAAATGTCTGATATTTTTATATTTACTAAAGGTAAAAGATTAACTAAAGAAGATATGATTCCTGGTAAATTAAACTATCTTGGTGCGATATCAGACAATAATGCTGTGCGTGATTATATTGATGCAGATGTACAGCATGAAGGAAATTGTATTACTGTTAATTATAACGGTAGTGTTGGAGAATCGTTTTATCAATCTGAACCTTTTTGGGCAACTGATGATATAAATATTTTAGATTTAAAAGAAAAACTAATGACTGAGAATATAGGATTATTCCTATGTTCAGTTATAAAACATAATAAATATAAATTTGGTTATGGGAGGAAATGGACTTTAGAAAAAATGAAGGAAACAAAAATTTTATTACCTACCATAAACAATGATGTTGATTATAATTACATGGATAGCTATATTAAGATGTTAAATATTAAACATGTTAAGACAGTAAATACAAAAAAAACAGCTTCTTTAACTTCATGGCAATTATTTAAAATAGGGGATATTTTTGATGTTTCTATTGGAAAGTCTGAAGACCTCTCTGTATTAGAACACGGGAAAATTAATTTTGTTGGAAGAACATCATTAAATAATAGTATTCAAAGTTTTGTAGATACAGATACTATAAATAAAGGGAATTGTATTACTTTAGGAATGGTAGGAACATATTATCCTGCATGGCAAGAAAATGATTTTAGTTGTTCACAAAATATATTGATTTTAAGAAATTTAAATTTAAATAAGTATATAGCATTATTTATTAATACATTAATTAAAAAAATGGTAAATAATAAATATTCTTACAATAGACCAATACAAAAAAATAAGTTTGTAAATGAGATAATATCTTTACCATATAAAAATAATACAATTGATTGGTTGTATATGGAAAATTATATAAAGGCATTACCTTATGCAGATAAAATGTAGAATAGAGGATTCATAAAATAGGAGGAAAATAATGGAAAAACTAACTTCAAATTTTATTAGAAATAAGTATTTAGAATTTTTTAAGGAAAAAGGTCACACTATCATACCATCAGCTTCTTTAATACCAGAAAATGATCCAACAGTGTTATTTACAACTGCGGGTATGCATCCGCTTGTTCCTTATTTACTTGGAGAAAAACATCCACAAGGAACAAGATTAGTTGATGTTCAAAAATGCTTAAGAACAGCAGATATAGAAAGTATTGGAGATGCAACACATTGTACATTTCTGGAAATGTTAGGTAATTGGTCATTAGGAGATTATTTTAAAGATGAATCCATTGAGTGGAGTTATGAATTTCTTACTTCTCCAAAATGGTTGAACATTGATCCTAAGAGGATATATTACACGGTATTTGAGGGTGACGATGTTTGCCCAAAGGATATGATTAGTTACAATAAATGGCTGGAATTAGGCGTTTCAAAAGATCATATATACTTTTTGCCGAAGGAAAATAACTGGTGGGGACCAGCAGGTGAGACTGGACCATGTGGACCAGATACCGAGATTTTTTATGATACATTGAAACCTAAATGTTCAGAAAATTGTAGTCCAGCTTGCGATTGTGGCAAATATGTTGAAATTTGGAACAATGTATTTATGGAATATAATAAATTAGTAGATGGATCATTAGTGCAGTTGAAACAAAAAAATGTTGACACTGGTATGGGGTTGGAAAGGCTATTTTCAACGCTGTTAGACGCTAAATCGGTTTATGATACGGAGTTGTTCAAAAATACAATTAATAAATTAGAAGAATTATCAAATAAAAATCACACTGATAAACAATATGAAAAAAGTTTTAGAATTATTGCTGATCATATTAGAACGGCTGTGTTTGTGTTGGGTGATGAAAGAAGTGTAGTTCCATCTAATACGGATCAAGGTTATGTACTTAGAAGAATTATACGAAGAATGATAAGACATTTGAAAAATATTGGAATAACAGAAAACGTATTGCCAGAATTAGCAATAATAGTTATAAATGATTATTGTGATTGGTATCCAGAATTAAAAAAGAAACAAGAATTTATAGTTTCAGAATTAAATAAAGAGGAAATGACATTTAATAGAACTATTACCCAAGGGATAAGAGAATTCAACAAACAGGTAGAAAAATTAACTAATACTACTATTCCTGGGGAAGTAGCTTTTAAGTTGTTCGACACTTTTGGTTTTCCAATAGAATTTACTACTGAAATGGCTGCGGAAAAAGGTATAACTGTTGATTTAGAAGGTTATAAGAAATGTTATTTAGAACATCAAGAAAAATCTAGAAAGGGTGCGGAGCAAAAATTTAAAGGTGGATTATCTGATAATAGTGTAGAAACAACTCGATTACACACAACAACTCATATTTTACATGAGTGTTTAAGAAAAGTTTTAGGTACTGATGTGGCTCAAAATGGAAGCAATATTACTGCGGAAAGATTAAGATTCGACTTTTCATTTGGTAGGAAAATGACTGCGGAAGAATTAAAGAAAGTTGAAGAAATGGTAAATGAGGTTATTTCAAGTAATCTTGATGTAATATGCGAGGAAATGAGTGTGGAAGAAGCAAAAGAAAAGGGAGCAATTGGATTGTTTGAAAATAAATATGGCGAAAGAGTAAAAGTGTATTCAATAGGAGATTTTAGTAAGGAAATCTGCGGAGGACCTCATGTGAAAAATACTAATGAAATTAGGAACTTTAAAATTCAAAAAGAAGAAGCATCTTCTGCAGGCGTTCGTAGAATAAAAGCAACTATTAGCAAATAAAAGGAGGGTATCCTAGAATTGTCATCCTGAACCACTTCTTACAAAGCCTTGCTATGAAGGATCTTATATTTCGTGAGATTCTTCGCAAGTAAAATCTTCGTAGAAAGACTCAGAATGACATTGCAGGCACCCTCTTAACTGCTTACTTAAAAATTAGTTTATGTTCCTCAGCTCTTCTTACTTTTCCAGAAGTGGTTTTAATTAATGGAACATCCGTTATGGATATTTTTCTGATATTTTTATAAATTGGAAGATTTTTATTAACTTCTTTTCTGTATATGTTCATAATATTTTCAATTTCAGCCTCTGAAACTTCACCGTATTTGGCAACGATAGCTTCTTTGTTATAAACAACTTTTGCTCTTAATTCTAAGTCGCCATTTGGTTTTTCTGAGGCATATGCAACGCTTTCTGCAACTAATGGACTACTATTTAATAAAACTTCTATTTCTTCTGGGAAAATGTTCTTGCCATTTTTTAATACAATAACATTCTTTTTACGACCAGCAATAAATAAATATCCTTCATCATCTACATATCCTAAATCGCCAGTATAAAACCAACCATCCTTTAAAACTTCATCAGTTGCTTCTTTATTATCGTAGTATCCTAATGTCATAGTTGGTCCTTTACATCTAATTTCTCCAAGTCCAGTAGCATCTGGGTCGCAGACTTCAACTACGGCTTGTGGTAGGGAATATCCAACAGCACCAGATTTTCTGTTTTTATTTGTCTCTACTGTTACTGCAGCAGAGGTTTCGGTAGAACCATAGGCGTGATGTGTATTAATTCCTAAATCTTTATAGCCTAATATAATTTCTAGACCTAAAGGAGCGGCTCCAAAAAATATAAATCTTAATTTACCACCTAACATATCTAGTATTTGTTGCTTTGACAAAGTACTTTTAGCGGAGTCAATCTTTTTTCTAATTTTCTTATATATGTTTTCTAAAACAAGCGGAACATTACACATGATAGTAGGTTTATATTCAAGCATATCTTCGTAAATATGTTTTAATCCTCTGCATATAGAAGAACAAGCACCATTGTATATAGACATCAAAAAACCAACAACGCTTTCAAATATATGATGCATTGGTAAAAAAGAAAGGAACACATCATTATCATAATATTTTATAACAGATGCAACTTGTGTAATATCTGAGCAAATGTTACGATGTGAAAGCATTACTGATTTTGGCTTTGATGTAGTGCCAGATGTGAAAAGCATTACGCTTAAGGCATCGTTGTCAATAGTACTATTTATAAATGAAGTATCATTTTTTTCTAATAAAGATTCGCCTAGTTTTAATAGTGAGTTTAAAGATTTAATAGAACTGTCATTAGTTTCTGTAAAGCAGAACAAATGCTGTAATGAAGGAACTTCTTGTTGAATCTCTTTCATTGTATCGGTATATTTTTCTTCGAAAAATATTGCTGAAGAGCCTCCTTCTACAACAATGTTTTTTATTTCTATTTTAGGAAGTGCTTTATCAATTGGAACTACAATTCCGTGTACCACATACAGTTGCAAGATAACCAAGTACCCACCAGTATGAGTTATTTCCAATAATAGATATTCTCTTATTGTGTAATCCTAAATTAAATAACGCAGTGCCTAAACAATTCAAATCATGTTCTAATTGAGCGTAAGTAACATCAATGAAATCTTTACTGTTTTCATTCTTATATCTAAATGCCACATTGTTTTTATATAATTTTGTAGCTCCATAAACTAGTTCTTTTATATTATTTACTGCTCTAACATCATAAATAGGTTTTGAAACTCCAACTTTAGTATTCATAAGACTATCTCTCCTTTTTTTATTTATTAATATTTTATATCTAAGTGTTGTAAAATTACAATGACTTGACTGGTCAGTCAATAATGAAAATTTGTGTAAAACTATTGACAAAATAGTACATATTATGAGAAAATATGTTCATAAAAAATAAAAGGAGGAAAAGTAATAATGGACGAAGATAAAAAAGAAGAGGTAACTGGAGAAGTTAAAGAAGAAGTTACTGGAGAAGTTAAAGATGTAAAACAAGAAGAAGTTAAAGAGATAAAAAAGGAAGAGAAAACTGGTCTTAGTATAGCATCAATGGTGTTAGGAATAGTATCAATTGTTTTAATTTGTTTTATTTGGATTTCTATACCATGTGCTATTTTAGCTGTAATATTTGGATTTATAGGCAGAAAAAAAGGTGGAAAAGGTATGGCTACAGCAGGATTAGTGTTGGGAATTATAACTTTAGTTTTTTGTATTTTAGGAATAATTGGAGCATTTAATTTAGGTTCTTACATGGAAAATATGGTATAAAAAATAGGAGACAGTTATAGTGGTAACAAAGTATAATAAAAAACTGATTGTAACGGAATTAGTTGTTATTATTGTTATAGTTGTTGGGCATATATTAGTAAATTCAAAGTATATTAATCTTATGCCTGAGTGCTATTTCAGAGAACACTATGGTATTCTTTGCCCGAGTTGCGGAGGGACTAGATGTGTAATTAATTTTTTAAATGGTAATTTTTTAGAGGCATTAAAATATCATGTGGTGTTTTTCATAACGATACTATATTTAATAATGTTAAACATAGTGTTTATTATAAATAATTTCAAAACGAAACCTATATTAGAAAAAATATATCCAAAGTGGTGGTATTTAATTATTTGGGGAGTTGTATTATTGTTATATACCATAATTAGAAATATGTAATAAATGCTTGAATAACACTTGACATAGTAAAAAAATGTTGTATGATATGAGTACAACAGGAAATATTTGATAATATTTCCTAAATCAATAATTTAAATATATTTTTCATTGGTACGGCCAATAAAAAAAACACAGTGTTTGTGCACTGTGTTTTTTTTCGTAAGACAAAATATGACAAAATAAAAAAATATATCGAAAAACAATAAAAAAGTATTGACAAAAAATAAATTTGGGTATAATATATATAAAATAACTTTTGACAATTTATTGTCGGAATGAGGTAAGAATGAGCTATATAGTATATTGTTTAATACTAAGTATATTGCAATCGGTGTTATTTTTTCAAAAACAATTTGGGATATCTGTAATAATTTTTGTGGTTTTTGCAGTAATATTTATGGTTAAGATATTGTACAAAAAAGAAAAAGTGAAAAACAAAAAGGCATTTATATTAATAGTGCCAATTGTTCTATTAAGTAGCACATATGCAATCTGGAATAATCAATTTTTTGCAGTATTTAATATTTTAGTCACTTTTGGATTATTTGCTTTTATGGTTTATTTAGTAACAAATGAAGAAAATACAATCGACTTCAAAAATATTGTATTTAACGTGTTTTTAATTATATTTAAGCCGATTATTTTTCTAAACAAACCTATTAATGAAATAAGCGATATTTTTTCAAAGTACACAAAAGACAAGGAGAGAACAAGAACTATTACTAGAATTGTGTTAGGAATAGTTTTAGCAATACCAGTTGTTTTTGTTGTAGTAGGATTATTAAATAGTGCAGATATTGTGTTTAGTGATATTACTGGGAAATTTGGGATTCAATTAACTAATGTATTTAATGAATCATTTATATTTAGAATTATTTTAATTGTGCTTGCATTCTTATATTTTGGTGGGTACGTATATAATATATTTGAAAGAAATACTAAAAAACAAGAAACTCTTGAAATTATAGAACGAAAATCAATATTAGATAATATTACAATTCAAACAGTTACAACTATTTTAAATATAATTTATCTATTGTTTTGTATTATACAGTTTTCATATTTATTTATGAAAATTGGAGGAACAAATTTTGATTATGCAGATTATGCAAGAAGCGGATTCTTCCAGTTAATGGCTGTAACATTTATTAATTTTATAGTAATAATTGTTTCAAATGTAAATAAAAGTGTATGTTCAAATAAGGCTATTACTTATAAAAAAGTAATGAATATATTGTTGTGTATATTTACCTTTATTATTTTAATTTCAGCATTTTACAGAATGCGATTATATGAATTAGAATATGGATATACAACACTTCGTTTATTTGTGTATATTATTTTAGGAACAGAAGCGGTATTGACAATTCCAACAGTTATGTATATATTAAATACAAAAGTTCCTCTACTGAAATGTTGTTTAGCTATTATAATTACTGTTTATACAGTTATTAACTTTATAAATATGGACAATATTATTGCAGACAGAAATGTAGATAGGTATTTTGAAACAGGTAGAATAGATATCGAATATTTGGTTAATGGCTTGTCAATAGATGCTGCTCCACAAATATACAGGTTATTAGGAAGTAGCGATAATGATATAAAAAGTAAGGTTTATGAATATTTTAAAAATATAGACCAGCATACTCAAACTACGAGTCTATTTGAATTTAATTTTTATAAATATAAGGTGAAGAATTTAAATTATTAGTTAAAGCTTTTGCCTAAAATGTCCGCTTTCGGTGGTTAGTATATGATTTTAAAAAACTCCTCCAAGCCTCCGAAGACTCCATGGGCCTCGTAATTGCTGTCGTTCGCTTTTTAAAATCATATACTAACCACCGAAAGCTAATTTGCTAAAAGTGTTAATTAGCAACATCATAAGTACGTAGAGTAGCACGAGGGGATATTGCAGTAGATTTTTATATTATAGAAAGGAATCGATTTTATGAAGGTATTACGGGGAAAATAGCATTTCAAGCTTTGTAAATGTATTGTTAAAATTAATGTTTGTGTTGGGAATAATTATAATTATCTGTTTGCCCAAATTATTAGATTGGTATATAAACTACTTTGCAGTAAATCATGTGAATTATTATCCAATGCTTATAATACTATATTTATCTGGGATTGTAGCATTATTTGTAATATTTAAGTTTATAAAGTTATTTGAAACATTAAAAAATAATACACCATTTATAATGGAAAATGTAAAGCATTTAAAAGCTATATCAGCTTGTTGCTTGTTTATTGCAGTAATATATTTGATTGGAATATTTGTGTTTAAATCAGTATTTGTGGCGGTAATATTTATAATGTTTATATTTGTATATCTTGCATTTCTGATTGTATCTGAATTATTTAAGCAGGCAGTGAAATATAAAGAAGAAAACGATTTAACTATCTAGAGAGGAAGGTAAAATTTATGCCAATAATTGTAAATTTAGATGTAATGATGGCCAAGAGAAAAATAAGTTCTACCGAACTAGCTGGAAAGTTAGATTTAACAATGGCTAATCTATCTATATTAAAAAATAATAAAGGAAAGGCAATTCGTTTTTCTACATTGGAAAACATATGTAAAGAACTAAATTGCCAACCAGGGGATATACTTGAGTATAAGACTGACGAATAATTTTGAAAATAGTATTAATTTTATAAAAAACATGATATACTATACAAAATTAGTGGGAGATATTTATTATGAAAGAAGATAAAGTCAAATTAACAGATTTATCAGTGTTCCTTATAGTGAGTGTTATTACGATAGTATTTATTATTGTTGGATACCATATTTGTAAAATGGATGATACTGATGCAAATTCAGACTTATCATCTGGAACTTATTATAAAGCAAAAATAGAATCTATTACGAAAACAACTACTGGTACAGATGATACTAGTTACCAATATGATGATTCCACAGTTTCAGCTGATAGCAATGTTCCTCCAACCAAAACAATATATTTTAAAGCAACAATTTTAAATGGTCCGGATAAAGGAACAACGGTTGATGGAACACAAGTTTTAGACTATACGTATGGAACTCCTGATAAAGAAGTAACTCAAGGTAATCAAATTATTATTTCTCCATCTCAAGATCCAGATTCCGGGGCAACTGTATGGACCATGATTTCATACAATAAAATAAATTACTTAGTAGGATTATTAGTAGTTTTTCTTGTAATATTAATTATAATTGGTAGATTAAAGGGATTTACAACAATAATTGCATTAATATACAGTACAGTAATTATTTTTACAATATACATACCATCCATACTTAAAGGATATAATATATATCTGTCTACCACTATAGTTGCGGTATTTATTATATTTATGAGTATGCTGATAATTAATGGAGCTAACAAAAAGACTTGGGGTGCTATTATTGGGAATATTGGTGGCGTTGCAATAGCTGGATTACTTGGATTACTTGCTAATAAAGTAATGGGTATAACTGGAATGGTAGATGAAAACTCTATGTTCTTAAAAACTTATAATAATGGAATAGATCTTGTAGGTGTTGTATGGGGAGGTATTGTAATTGGTTCTCTAGGAGCAATTATGGACATTTCTATGACTATTGCATCAGCTATGCATGAATTATCAGAAACCATGAAAAATAAGACATTTGGTGATATGCTAAGATCTGGGATGAATATAGGAAAAGATGCAATTGGAACAATGACCAATACCCTTGTTTTAGCATACATAGGAAGTTCGCTGGCTGTAGTTTTGCTATTAATGGCATACAGTAGAAGTTCCGTATATTTGTTTAATATGGAAATGATTATGGTACAGATAATTCAGGCAGTAGTTGGAAGTATAGGAATACTATTTGCAGTACCTATTACAGCGTTATTTGCAGCACGTATATATAACAAAGATGACTAGGGTATTAAGCATAATTTATAAATAAAAAGAGTGTAGAATTACTCCACACTCTTTTTATTTGTTGGGATTATTTCTTCTTGTATCCACATTTTGGACATACACCATTTTCATTCAATTCAATGCCACATAATGGACAACGATCTTTTTCTTTTATATTCTCTTTGCCATATTCTTGTACAGCACCATTTGCTCCACTTGTAAAAGTAATTTTAACAATATTAAGTTTATCTTTTAATAAATCATAAACTATTTTAATCATGCCTTCAACAGTCATTGTTTCTTTTGTAACAACTAAACGACATTCTGGATATGCTGTTGCAAGTTCTGTCTTGAAAGCAGGTCCCTTCATAGTATTAGTTGGGGCCCCGTTTTTAATGCCTTGTGCTTCATAAACTCCAAGAATTGCAGGGAGTAATGGATCATCTTCTCTTAAAACTAATGCATGGTCAAAATTTTGCAAAACTTCCCATGCGGTTTTCTTAACTTCATTACAAGGGAATACCATATTTACACCTTTATTGATAGTGTCTTCAACTTCAAGTGTCAATATTCCAGTATGTCCGTGCAAATATTGAGCTTCTCCTTTGAATCCATAAAACCTATGGGCGTATTGTAGGTCTAATGTAGTAAAACTTCTCATTTTAGTCATCTCCTCTCTCTATAAATGAATAATTATAACTAATAATTAATATATATCATATCGTATCTAAAGTCAATAGTTAAATTCTTAATTAGAAACCAGTAACCAAACAATATTAAAAAATTTTAGAAATAGTATCAATTTTATAAAAAACATGGTATACTAATAAAGAATTAATTAGTGGAGGGGAGTATGAGAAAAAAGAAAAAGTTTGGTTTAGTAATTTTCATTATTGTTATTGTGATTTTAATTGCTGTGCTTGGTTATTTATTGTATAAGCAATTTAGTTCAAATGGTGAACAAAATAATACAGCAACGAATAATAGTATAATGGGAGACAATCCATTAAATAATAATGAGGGAAATAATAATCCATTAAATAATGTTGTAGGGGATAATGAGATAACAAGTAACACAACAACAAATGATTTAAGTAATACAGCTAATCAACAGCCTAATATAAGCTTGTTGGAAGGTTATAAGTGGTATAATTCAGCATATTATTCAGTTCAATATAAATCTGATTGGACACAACAAATGGGGGATAGTACTAATGTTAACCTTGAAACGGACATATTTTATGCACCAGATAACTCAACATGTGTATCCGTTGTAACGGAGCAATTAGCAATGGCGTATACTTTAGATCAGTATGTAAATACTTCACTTGACGAGATTAAAACAGCTTATGGACTAAGCGACAGCGATATAAGTAAGGAAAATGTTACAGTAAATGGTGTAAACGGATATAGAATAAGCTATTTAGTAAGTGGAACTGTAGAGACAATACAAATAATATTGGTAAAAGATAAAATAGGATATGTAATTACTTATAATAATGTTGGAGATTATACAGATGTATACAGCAATATGGAAAATACTTTTGTAATAAAATAGAATTACTTGTATCAAAGATTAAATAATTAGGAATAATATTTAGGAGGAGAAAGTTAAGATGAACGATAAAAATTCAGAATTAAAAGACAAATTATTTGCTAAAAAACAAAATGGATGGGAAGGCATTTCAGATGAAGAAAAAAAGATTATATTTAATTTTTCAAAAGAATATATAAACTTCTTAAATATAGCGAAAACAGAAAGAGAAGTCATTCTTTACAGTAAGGATTTGGCTGAAAAAAGCGGGTTTAAGAACATACAAAGTGTAAATGAATTACATGCGGGGGATAAAGTATATTATATAAATAGAGATAAAAATATTTATCTTGCTGTAATAGGTGAAGAAGATATGAAAAATGGCTTACATTTGGTTGGTGCACACGTGGACTCTCCAAGGTTAGATTTAAAACCAAATCCATTGTATGAATCAGAAGGATTTGCACTTCTTAGAACACATTATTATGGGGGTATTAAAAAATATCAATGGGTGACGATGCCTCTTGCAATACATGGGGTTATAGTTAAAACCAATGGCGAAAAGGTGAATGTAGTAATTGGTGAGAATGAAGAAGAGCCAATTTTTACAATAACAGATTTATTACCACATTTAGCAGAAGAACAGATGTCAAAGAAAATAAAAGATGCGATAGAAGGAGAAAATTTAAATCTTTTAGTTGGCAACATACCTTTTGATGATTCGAAATCAGGTGACAAAGTAAAGCTAAATATAATGAATATTTTGAATGAAAAGTATGGTATTGTCGAAAAGGATTTTTTAAGTGCGGAATTAGAATTAGTTCCAGGGTTTAAAGCAAGGTCATTAGGTTTTGATGAAAGCATGGTAGCAGGATATGGCCAAGACGATAGGGCTTGCGGTTATACAAGTTTAAGGGCTATTTTAGATACAGAAAGACCTAAAAAAACTGCAATATGTATATTGGCAGATAAAGAAGAAATAGGTAGTGTTGGGAATACTGGCATGCAAACAAAAATGTTTGATGTGTTTGTTTCTGAACTATTGGATAAAACAAAACAAAATAGTATAAATGCTATAGATGTAGTATATAGTAAATCTAAGATGCTCTCAGCAGATGTTAATGCAGCACTTGATCCATTGTATTCTAACTCATACGAAAAAAGTAATGCGGCATATATTGGAGAAGGTATAGGATTAAATAAATATACTGGTCAAAGAGGGAAAATGGGTGGTTCGGATGCTAATGCAGAGTTTGTGGCAGAGGTTAGAAGTATATTAGAACAAAATAATATACAATATAATATTTCTGAATTGGGAAAAGTTGATGTTGGTGGCGGCGGAACAATTGCGTATATCTTAGCGAATAAAGGCATGGATGTAGTGGATTGTGGTGTGGCAGTATTATCAATGCATTCACCATATGAAGTAACAAGCAAGTTTGATATTTATACAGCATATAGGGCATATAAAGCATTTTATGATTATAATATATAAAAAATAGAGTCCTAGAATGTATTTTTTATATAAAAATTAACTATAATAGTCCGCTTCTGTGGTTGGTATATCTTTTAAAAAAACTCCCTCCAAGCTAACGGGTATTCCCACGCCTCAAAGGGCTGTCGGGCAGTTTTTTAAAAAGATATACCAACCACAGAAGCTATTTATTTTACTTATAATATCAAAAATTTTACATTCTAGGACACCGTACACATGTTATTGTTCTACTTTTCTATTTGCAATTTCGATTGCTTTTGTAATTATATTACCACATGTTTTGGAACTAACATTTGCCCATCCACCATCTGCAGTTACTTGATCGTACACTCCTAATTCTTTTGCTATTTCAAGTTTTAAATTTTCAGACATTAAACCACTATTTTTAGACATAACAAGTTCCCCCTTGAAAAGTAAATAAAATTACTTTTCTATTATATTGTTTGCAAATTATCTTTTTTTATTACATTTTTCGTGAGTATAGTGTATTTTTTTGTCAAATTTATACAAAATTATTTAAGAGGAGAATGTTACTAATTAACAGTGTAATGTTAATTGAATCTCTAAATATTTAAACTAAAAAAGGGGAAACATAGAAAAAACAAAAATGTATATAATGCTGCAATACAAGCATGAAGTAACTTTCCTAAGATATAAGATTTAATGGAAATATCTGTTTTTGATATAATGCTAAGGACTTGTAAAAGCACGGATATGCCTCCAAAACCTAGCAAGAATGAACATGTAATAATTGTTTTTGAAAGTTCTTTTATTGGAATGGTAGTAATAGCTTTTAGACCGTTTGTAAGTTCAATTATTCCAGTTGTAATGCCACTTGCAAAATTGATAGGAATATTAAACAAATGCAAGATTGGATATATTGAATAATTAATAAGATGTAAAACTTGGCTGTTATGCAGTATTGAAATTATTATTGAAAACAACATAATAAAACCACCAATCATAACGATTGTGCTGATACTTTGCATTATGCTGGTTGATAGGATTTCACCTAAGTTAGAGAAGTTAACGTGTTGTTTAGTATCTGCAGACCTTCTAATGGTCGAGGGGTAAGTCTTTTTTAAAATATCTTTGTTTCTCTTCCAAAATCGAAAAATAATTCCAACAGTGAGAGATGCAAATATATGGGTAATTAGTAGAATTATTCCAATAGCAGTGCTTCCAATTAAAGAAACTCCAACTGTGCCGACAATAAATAAAGGACCCGAATTGTTTGTAAATGCAAGAAGGCGTTCACCTTCTTCTTTTGTGCATAGGTTTGTTTCTCTGAATTTTGCAATAATCTTTGCACCAACAGGATACCCACTGATAATACCCATTATAAGTGCAAATGCTCCCTTAACATCATGGGAACAAAGACAAACTTTCAGTTAATAGCATTAATGGGTTGGAATTACTATATTGCTGAATATGTCGGTGGCGAAATTAGATATAACGCCATTGATTT
>WRFS01000030.1 GCA_009778695.1 Oscillospiraceae bacterium | reverse complement strand
TGTACCTCCAATCCAAATCTTGATATATCTATTATACAAGATTTAAAGTAGAGAACAAAGTTTTTTTGGTTGGGACATTTTCATTCTCGATTACTTAAGACTTTATCATAATTGATTCAGACGTCATTGTCCTTTATAAAAATAAATGTTGACAAATGTAGAAAATTGTATTATTCTGTAACTATAACTTTTAAGGGGGTTTTTTATGGAAGAAGTAAAAGAAGTTGAAAAAAATGAAAAGGTTGAAAAAGCTAAGAATGAAGTAAGAAAATCAAAGAAAATGAGAAATATAATTATTGCGATTGTTTGTGTAATTGTTGTCCTTGTAATAGTTGTAAGCATAGTTGCTTCAAATAAATCTAAATACACTGATTTAGATGCAGAAGGAATAATAAAGGAAATGCAAGTACCTGAAGGATACATGGGATATCAAGTATCTACGTTAGTTAGTACCATTATCCCAAACACTTCAAGAATAGACATTCAAGACTCTAGAATAGCAGAAGAAAAAGATAATCAATTTAATGCTGGTATGATACTTGTGTTTGACAATGAATCTGAAGCTCAATTATATAAAGATTATTTAGATAATTTACAAACAGCATATAGTAAAAACTTCACAGAAGAACAATATGGTGCTTTGATAAGCCTTATATATAGCAATGATTATAGTATTATTAATAAAAACAGTGTGTTAATATTAAATTCTGAATTTTCAGAAGCACAAGTAAAGGAATATGAGGACTCTTTTAATACTATTGTAAACGAATGTAATTACGAACAAAAAAATCAATTAAGTTCTTCTGATATGGATGATTTAACACAAAAAAGCAACACTAACATTGATGGTGAAATAGATACTATGAATCAAAGAGTAGCTGCATACATTAAAAGTGTTTCAGACTCTATCGATTCCTCAATTAGTACTGCAAAAAAGAATTTTTCTACAGAAGATTTAGCAGAAGCACAAGATTCAATTGATACTTTCTGCGTTGGTACAATTTTTAATGACAAACTTGACTCATGGCAAAGTCAAATAACAGAAGTCAAAGGTTTAATTGCTAAAAAACAAGCAGATGATGCAGCCAAAGCAAAACAAGCAGATATAAAGGCAAGAACTAAAACTCTAGGTACTGGTACATATACTGTTCCAAAAGATATACAACCAGGAGATTATGATTGTAGTGCAGTTAGCGGAAACGGTAATTTTGTAGTAACAAGCTCAGGAACATATTATGATACACTTAAAGTAAATGAAGTTTTTGGTGTTAGTAGTTTAAGTTTTTATACTAAAAAGTTTAATAATTTAACACTTGAAAATGGTGATCAAGTTAAAATATCTGGCGGATTATCTGTAAAGTTTCAAGCAAAATAAAAATATATTAAAATATTAAAAAGGGATGTTCCAATCTTTTGAACATCCTTTTAAAGTTTTGAAATTTATCTAGTAATTTCGTCTGACCTTACTTTTTCTGCTAGCTGCAATCCATTAATTACTGATGCCTGTCCCATTATTTTAATTCTCCTTTTTCTAATTTTTTTGATTGATATTATATTTGTCGTCATTTTCTATGATAAAATATTTTATTTATGATATACTATGACTTTTTGTGATTTCTTTACTTAAAAATAATTCTATTTTATCTCATAATATTTCACATCAAGAGTAGGAACGGTATCTTTCGTTTTAGTTATTGCTCTTGTTATCTCAGTGGTTCCTGTATATGTTCCATAAAAGATTACTATATCATTTTTGAGAATCTTCGGAGTGTTTTTTTCAACATCAATAGCAATGTACCATTCTTTTTGTAACCATGTACTACCTTTTATATCATAATCTTCATATAAACGAACTCCTTTTGTAAACCAACCTCCAGACATTACCTGTGCTATTTCGCCAACTACTTTTATTGGTTGGTTTTTATATTGCTCTGGATTACGAACTAGCTCTTTCCAGTCTACGGTTTTACTTGAAGCTATGAAGTTTGTACGTTCTTGTTTTTCTTGTTCACTACGATTTTTATTGGCTTCTTCCTCTTGTTTAGCCAATTCTTGTTCCCTAGCAATTTTATCAGCTTCTTTCTGTTTTATCTCAGTTTCAATTTCAGTTGAGTACCTATCTTTTATTTCAGCAAGTTTACTTTTTACAGGAGTATAATTATCTGGTATTGTATTATATGGTATTTTTTCTAGACCTTTTCCCAAAATATCAACAGCGTTTGAATATTCCTTCAATGCAATATAATAATCCGCATATAATAAATATGGTTTAGATTGCGTTAAATTAACACTTAATTCGTCATCTAGCATAGTTTTTGCGGTTGCATAATCTCCAGTTTTTATTGCTTCTTCAATTTTACTCATTCTTTGATCAGCTGTAATAATTGATATTGGGACACCTATAATACCTATAATCAGCATCACAATAATAATTGATAATATTTTATGGATTTTAATCCATTCTTTTATTTTTTCCATTTACTTTTCCACCTCTTATTAAGTTTATTAAGGTTTTGTTCCTGTTTCAATAATTTGCTTAATTTTTTGATATTGTTCTTCAATGTTTTCTATACTATCAAACTAAGAATAAAAACGCATACCCCTTTATACTTTTAAGGATATTGAAAAGTAATTATTATAATAATTTAGTTCTTTTTTTGATAATTTTTTAATTCATCAGATAGTGCATTTAGTAATGTATCTATATTTTTACGATTTTTTCCCATATCCATCATACCACCAAGCATTACGCCTGTTTTTGGAGTTGATAAGACTGACACAGCTGTTCCTTTGTCATTTTCTTGTAATTGAATTGTGATTTTTTCTCCCCAAGAAAATACACTAACTCCTGCTTTTGCATAAATAATTTTCATTATATCATCAACCCTATCAACTTTAAATTGTTTTATATTTGCTAATGCCTTTTTAAGAGCATCAAAGGTGTCGTCTATTGAATATGGAACAGATACATCTTGATTATGATCAACTAAACTCATTTTTTATCCCCCTCTATTTAATATTTTTATATACAATATCTATATTTATATTATACAATTTAATTATAAAAAGTCAAGTAAAAATATAATTTATCTTTTTTCTTAAAGCCAGTTTTTCATTATTGTATGTATTACTTATTGCTATTTCGTTTATTGCAATTAATCTACTCATTATTCTTGACTTTTATGCATTGCAATTGTATACTAATACTATAAAAATATAAAAAGTAGAGGTAATTTCCTTGGAGAAAAGAAAAATATATATTATTGCAAGTATTTTTATAGTGGTGATAATACTAATAATAATGATAATTTCAATAACAAACGATATAAATAAAGATGTAACAAATAAACAAAGCAATGAAGCGAAAACAACAACTTCTGTACCAAAAAAAGACTTCAAGATAATAGCCAGCACAGAAAATAAAGACTTAGAGCCAATTCTAATGGATTATGCAAAGAAAAATAATATAAATCTACAAATAGACTATGCTAGTGCAATAAATACAATGTATAATCTTAATAAACAATATGACGCAGTACTTTGCTCTAATTCTGTTTGGTTTTCTTTATTAAACGATAAAAGCTCTATGTTGTACAGCTACGGATACTCTACAAAAGATGCTAAGTCAATCGATATAAACCCAATAGTATTTGGTATAAAAAAATCAAAAGTAAAGGAATTGGGCTTTGCAACAAAAGATGTATATATAAAAGATATATTAAATGCTATAAGATCATCTAAGCTTAATCTTTTAATGCCTCCTGTGACAGAAACAAATTTGGGAGCATCTACATATTTTACTTTTTTACAAAGCCTTACAGAAACTCAAGGTATACTAACACTGAAAAATATAAATGTTGACAAAGTACAACAAGATTTAAAAACAATCTTTTCAAAAATACACATAGGTTCTTCAAACACCGAAGATCTTTCACAAGATGTATTAAATTCAGACAAATATGATGCAATTGTAGGGTATGAATCTTCGATGATTAACCTTAATAAGAAGTTAGAAGCAAATGATTTAGAAACTTATTATTTAATATATCCAAAGGATGGAGTATTCGTTAACGACACACCATTTGCATACGTTGATAACTCTCAAGGAAAAGAGGATATATTTAAAGGAATGCAAAATTACCTATTAAGTGATTCCGTACAGCAAAAATTAATGGAAACAGGAAGAAGAACATGGTATGGAGGTACTAATGATAATGTAGATAAGAATATATTTAACCCAAACTGGGGAATAGATACAACTAAAAGTCTAGTTTCAATAAAATATCCCAATATTGATGTAATCGCCCAATCTTTTAGATTATATAATCTAACGTTTGGAAAACCATCGTATACAATTTTTTGTTTAGATTTTTCTGAAAACATGGCCGGACAGGGAAATAAACAATTAGTAGGTGCAATGAAATATATTTTAAATAAAGACGAAGCATCTAAAGAAATGCTTCAGTTTTCAGATAAAGATAAAATTACAGTTTTTCCAATGAGTTCAATGGGAGTGGAACATTGGGAGTTTGACAATGAAATTACAAGTGGAATTACTACAAAAGAATTAATAAATAAAATTTCAAAAGAAAAACTTATTTTTACGACTTCTTATATATACTCAACAATGCAACACGCACTAAATATTACAAATGGGATGGATAGAAGTAAATATAGTAATGTATCTATTGTGTTAATGACAAGTGGAAATGCTGATGATACTTACAAAAAATATTTGCCTACCAACAAAAAAGCTATACCTGTGTACATCATTATGCTTGGAAATGCAGATGAATCTGAAATTAATAATATAGCAAAGGTAATTGGTGCAAAGGTATTTGACGGAAGAACTCAAGATGGATTACTGCAAGCTTTTACAAAAATAAAAGAATACAATTGGTAATAATGGAGGTTAATATGAAAAGAAGATATAAAAATTCTGGAATAATGGGAATTATATTTTTTGTAATAAGTTATTTTATAATATGGCTTGGATTTATACCATCATTGATAGTAGGCGGAATAGCATATGGGGCAGGAATGCTTTTATTTAAAGAAAAGAAAATTAAGTTCGATTTCAATTATTCCATAGATAAAGAAAATATAAGTGGCGTATTGAAACAAGGAAAAGAAATAACAAAGCAAATAGGAATGATTTCTGATGAGCTAGAGGATAAAGATATATCAACTAATGTAAAGGATATATGTTTAAAGTCGAATAAAATACTAGATGTTTTATCAGAAAAACCAGAACAATTAAATTCAGTACATAACTTCTTAAACTACTATTTACCAGTTACAGTAAAGATTTTAAAGCAATATGATGTTATAGAAAATCAAAAGTTAACAAGTAAAGATAGTTTAAATTTTTTAAAAAAAGTACAAGGATTAATAAAAAAAATAAATATAGCATTCGAAAAACAGTTAAATAATATGTATGAGTCAGATATTATAAGTACAGAAGCAGATATAAAGGTATTTGAAGCTGTATTAAAAACTGATGGATTTCTTGATGAAAATTTAGATTTAAAAGGAGAACAGGCTGATGGCGAGTAAAATATTTGGGATTATAATATTGGTTGTACTTATACTCTTTTTATTTGTGGCTTTTGTACTTAAGTTTGCACCAGATACTACAGAAAAACAAGCACAAGAGCAAAACCAAACACAACAACAACCTCCAAAACAAACAGTAGATGTATCTAAGCTTCCAATTGTGTATGGAGCAGTAGGAGATGGAATAGAAAACTTTTTATCAGATGATCAATTTAAGGGAATCTTGAATACAACATATAAAATAAATGCAGTATATGATACATGGAATAACGATAAATTAGTAACAGATGAAGTGAAAAGAAAAAATGGAGCACACTATGATTTTATATTCTTTTCAGACCAAAGATTTTATGATTATTATAAGTTAGCACCAGATAAATCTAAACTTGAAGCAACTAGAGATAAAGTTATTAAAAGCAGTTTTACTTTAAATACACCAATTGTAATATATAGCTGGGATACTGTAGTAGATGCACTAGTTAAACAAAAAATTGTAAAAGAAACTGATGGCGTATATTATATTACAGATATGCAAAAACTTTTGAATTATATATTGCAAGGAAAAACTTGGGATAGCATTGGTGTAAAGGATATTTATGGGAAAATAAACATAGATTCAACAGACCCGCTTACATCATATGAAGGAGCTTCATACTATGGACTTATAGCTTCTATTATGACTGGCGGTACTGTAACAGATAAAAATATTTCAGCAGTTCTTCCAAAACTAGAGGAATTTTATACTAAATCTGGATATATGAGTAATACACAAGATGACTTATTTGAAATGTATTTAAAAACAGGTATGTCTTCTGAACCTATGATAGTTGGCAATGAAAATAGTATAATAGATTTTGTAAATTCAAATCCATCTGGATTTGCACAAGTTAAAGACAAAATAAGAATTCTATATCCAACCCCTACAACTTGGGATTCTCATTGCATAGCAGCACTTACAGATAATGGAAGCAAGTATCTAGACGTATTTAACAATGCTGGAGTTCAACAAATTGCGTGGTCAAAATATGGATTTAGAACTAGCATTACAGGAGGAGACTATGATGCTTCTAAATTAGGTGTCTCAGGAATTCCAACAGAAATAAAAAGCGTTGTCTCAGGTCTAAAAATGAGCACATATGACAAAATGATAAATTATTTAAAATAAAGAAAGGATGATTGAAAATGGATGAAAACATTGAATTAACAGTTACACCACAAGTTGATACAAAAGAAATAGAGGCAACTCTATTAACAGAAAAGAAGGTAGATGACACAAAAGTGGAAAAATCACTTAACTATGAAAAACTAACAGATGGGGAAAAGAAAGCAGTAGATGAGTTTGTTACAAAGATAGATGTAACAAATACTAATTTAGCATTACAATATGGTGCATCAGTACAAACAAAATTATCTAAATTTTCAGATACTGTATTGGGAAATGTAAGAACAAAAAATGCTGGTGAAGTTGGAGGATTACTTACTAATTTAGTAGTTCAAATAAAAGATTTTGATTCTGGTCTAGAAGCACAAGATAAAAAGGGGATAGCCGGAATATTTGGTTCCGCAAAGAAACAGTTAGAAAAACTAGTATTAAAATATGATAAAATAGAAAACAATATAGCTAGAATTGAGAGACAATTAGAAGACCATAAGCTTGATATGATGAAGGACATAGCGATTTTTGATGCAATGTATCAAAAAAATTTAGAGTACTTTAAAGAAATTTCACTTTATATTATAGCTGGAGATAAAAAAATAGAAGAGCTAAAAAATGTAACTTTACCAGAACTAAAGAAAGTAGCGGAAGAATCGGGTGATCAAGCAGATATACAAGCTGTAAGCGATATGACAAATGTAATAAGTAGGTTTGAAAAGAAAATATACGACTTGAAAACAACAAGAATTATATCTCTTCAAATGGCACCACAAATAAGGCTAATACAAAATAATGATAGTGAATTAATAGAAAAAATTCAAAGTTCTTTAATCAATACAATTCCACTTTGGAAAAATCAAATAATAATTTCACTTGGAATAACTAATGCATCAAAGGCATTAGATGCACAAAAGCAAGTTACAGAAATGACAAACGAAATGCTTAAGAAGAATAGTGAATTATTAAAACAAGGTACTGTAAAAATAGCAAAAGAGTCTGAAAAAGCTATAGTTGATGTGGAAACATTAAAAAAGACAAATACAGATATAATAGATACAATAGATTCTGTAATAAAGATTCATCAAAACGGTGCTGAAAAAAGGGCAGAGGCAGAAGCAGAATTGCAAACAATCGAAGAAGAGTTAAAACAAAAATTATTTGAAATCAGGAATTAAATAATAGGGAGTATCTACATAAAGAGGGGGTCCTACGCATTTGTTATATTCGATAAAATATACTTCGGGACACCCTCTTTTAATTTTATTTATTCCCTCTCAAAATATTCATTATCCTCATTGCTTTTTCTTCCATTTCCTCATCCGTCATTTCTTTTACACTTATTTTTTCCTCTGTTAAAAACGGCTGATAAGGATAGTTTTTAGGACTATTTACGCCATAGGCTATGTATTGACCTAGTATATAATTCAACATATCTTCTCGTTTTTGGTCGTCATTTACTTTTCGTACAAAAGCCTGTTGATATTTTTTAAATTGATTTGGTGTTAGTCTCCAAAAATCAAAGATATCTAATCCTATATAAAGTGCCTCTTCTTCTAATTCTCTCCATCTATCGCTAAACATTACATTTTTTTGATCGCTTTTGTTATTTCTTCTGATTTCTTCTTCTTCATTTCCCTCATTGCTTGAATGTTCAGCGTTCTTGATAAAAAACCGTCATTTACTAACGCTTCCATAATATCAATAAATAAATCTTCTTTGTCGCTTTCTTTTAAGTATTCATCTATTGTACTCATTGCAACAGCTTTTGATACCCCATGAATTCCGTTTTCGTCTACTAATCCTTTTTGAACAAACATACTAATATTGCTGATTGTACTATCGTCCAAACATGCTTCTATAGGTGTTCCCTTACTTTTTTCAATTTCCTCAATCTTTGTAGCATTAAATTTAAAATTTAATTTCATAATTATATTTTCCTTTCATTTCCTATAATAAATATATAGGATGTCCTAGAATTATCGTTTTTGGGTCGCCGAGGACGTCGACCCCTATATTTCCGTAGGAGCTAGCGTCCTCAACAGCCCGCAAATTTACTAAACGTTTTTAGGTGTATATACAGGTAACCCTGATATTTTAATTGAAGCATTAAACCCAATTAATCCGTCTGGTGTTTCTGCTGTTGTTTTGAATGATTTTACAAATCCTGTAAACGCCCATTTTGCTGTACTTGGAAATGTTATATCCCAATTTTCAACTGAACCAGATTGTAATAACGCCATCATTTTTACTGCTGTTTGTTCATCTTCTTCTTTCTTGATATATCCTGCTACTGCTAATTCGCCAAAATCCATATCTCCTGATATAAACTCTTTTGCTCCTCCAGGACTATCTAATGTTGTTACATCAATCTCTGTAGCTGCTCCACCGATTTCTCCTATTGAATTAAGACTTCCTATTACCCAGTCTGCTGTTTCTGAACCATTTTTCTTTTTGGTTAAACTTGTTCCCATTGCTCTTAAACTTGACATTTTGAATACCTCCTTATTTATTTTTGTTAATTTTATTTGATAACGTCTTTAGAATTAGTTGCCACAATTGTATTTGCATTTCTACTTCTGTATCATATCCCGCTATTGTAGCTCGTAAATCCGCATTATCCTGGTCAGCTTTCTTTAAATCTGTTTTAAGTGCCATATATTTAGCTTTACTAACATATTTACCACTTCCTAGATTTGCAATACTCACTTCTTTGTCCTTATTGTTAGAATTATAAGAACTTACTTT
The DNA here is from genome assembly GCA_009778695.1 of Oscillospiraceae bacterium. Classification (GTDB taxonomy): domain Bacteria; phylum Bacillota; class Clostridia; order TANB77; family CAG-508; genus WRFS01. The sequence goes on along the minus strand of WRFS01000030.1, from coordinate 13,630 downwards.
TGTTTCGACTTGTTTGTACAAGTCATCACCTAGAATATCTTTTAGAAATTCCATTTGACCTCCTAGTTTACGTTTTTATCTCTGGTATCTCCCAGTAATCATGAAAGTTTATATCCCATTTCACAAGGGTATTTCCCCGCCAGTTTATATGCCGTAACGGTTTTGGGGCAATAATTATTTGTTTTTTTATTTTTGCTCTATTGAATTTTCTTCTAAATATTTTAAACCCTTTAATGTAAGTTTTATTCTTGATACATCAATAATTGTATCGCCGTCTAACTGTTTTTCAATAATTACTCGCTTTACATATCCTTCATCAACTAATGCTTCAATATAATTGTTCCAACGAGCCTTTGAAATTTCCAATGTTTCATAACTAATATATTCTGCATTTAATTCTTCCTCGTCCATACAGTCATGTATTCCTTTTAATAATTCATAAATTTTTTCAAAATCATTTATTTCAGTCATTATTTTCCCTTCCTTCTATGTTTATATTTTGTGTTGAATTTTATTTTCAACCTTGTTTTATTTATAGCATATTTCATTTATGACATGCTATGACTTTGTATGACTTATTTATTAAGTTTATCAAATAAATTTAACGCCACTTTGTTCATCCTACATGTATGCTCATAAGTATAATTCATTTCCTCAGAAACATCTACTAAACTTTTTCCTCGTATATATGTTTTATCTAATAACAACCTATACGGCTCTTCGAGTCTATTTAATTGCTCCAATATTACTTTTTGCTTTTCTTATTCAGTTAATATAATCTCTAATAATTCCTGTATAAAATCATTTAATTTTGCTATGTCCTCCGCCATTTTATCTGAAATTCCACCGTTACCGACTCGGTCCGTCTAACAATATATGTGTAACTTTTTCTACTCTAGCCTTATATTCTTCAATGTATTCAAGTCTTTCTTCTATCCATTTTTGAGTATGTTTATATTCTTTTAAATCTTCCTTCGTCACGAAAATCCCTCCTTATCTTATTTTTTAATTGGTATTAGATAGTTCTTTTATTTTTCTTAAAGCCAGTTTTTCGTTATTGTATGTATTACTTATTGCTATCTCGTTTATTGCAATTAATTTTTTCCCATATTCAAGTTCTTGTTTATACTTAACTGTAATCACTGCTCTAAGTACTGCATTTTCCTCAGTTAACACAACATATTTTAACGTAAAAACTATAATTATAATTATCAACAATATAATTAACAATATGTTCATCTTACTTCCTCCTTTCATAGCTTTTCATACTGAATATTGTTCAGTTTTATTTTGAAAAAATATAGAGGCATTTCTTTCTTGGTATTGCCAACACTCTGCAAAACCCACAAATTCCTTGCGGTTATGTAGCTTGGCAGAATTGAATTTTATTATACCCCTTTTTCTATTTTGAATTAAATTCAGTTTTTATTAAATTATCATATCAAAAAATAAAAGTCAATGGTTTTTTGAAAAAATTTCAGTTTTTTAAAAAAACACTTGATTTTAATTCAATTTTATTGTAAAATACTTGTGAGGAGAAAAGTATATATGAACAAAGAAACCTTTTCAACAAGGCTTCAAGAAGCCATGCGTGCAAGAAAGATAAAGCAAGTGGATTTAGTTGAAAAAACGTTAATTACAAGTGACTTAATCAATAAATATATAAAGGGACGAGCGATTGCTCGACCGAACAACCTTTCACTTCTTGCAAAATCATTGAATGTTAGTGAACCCTGGTTAATGGGTTATGATGTACCTATGAACAAAGAAACCATAGAAGAACCCAACCTTTTTGACAACACTGTGCAACAATCTGACATTCTCGAACATGTAAAAGTTGCAATGCATCGAAACGAATATACCGAATTAACAGACGAGGATAAAAAAGAAATAATAAATTTTGCTAAATATGTTGCAGAAAAGAGAAAAAATATGAAGGAATAGATATTTATGGAAATGAACGAATTATATGAATTAGCTGAAAAGAAAAATATAGAAATATACGAAAATTATCCACTTAAAACTTGTAATGGATTAACTATACAGCAAGATGGAGTCGCAGCCGTAGCCTTAAATAAAGATATAATTAATTCAACAGAAATAAAGTGTGTACTGGCAGAAGAATTACGGCCATTGTTTTTGTGATGCTTTATATTCTCCATGTGCTAATAAAACTACTATTTGCAAAAATGAATATCGAGCTAAAAAATGGGCAATGTATACACTCTTAAATCCCAATAAAATAAAACAACTTATTGATTTAGGATTTCAACATAATAATTATGAATTTGCTGAAGAATTACGGTGTAACAGAGAAAATGTTAACCTTTGCTATAAATTATTATAAAAACAATGGTATGTTATAATATATTTATGGCGTCCCCGAGACGAATCGAACGTCCGACCTCATCCTTAGGAGGGATGCGCTCTATCCTACTGAGCTACGAGGACACGTGTTTGGGCTATTTATTCAACTCTATTAATACTTCTTCTACATCTATTCCATGCACCTCACATGCTTCTTCAATAGTCTCCATTTGAGAAGCGGGGCAACCTAAACAATGCATTCCATAGCTTAATAATACTTCAGCCTTTTCTGGGCATTCTTCCATTATTTCTCCTATTTGAGTTGTTCTTTCTATCTTCATAATACCTCTTTCCTTTCCCTGACTGTTGCCTATATATATAAATAAAACGATATCTTTGTTCCTTCCACATCAGATAAAACTACATAATCCGTCAAAATCTTACGGACATAAATCTTTTACTTTAACAATTTTATCATATTTTTTTAAAAAAGTATAGACAATCTTAAAAAAATATTGTATTATGGTTTCATATTTTATTTCAAATGAGGTGATTTTATTCAAGGATATTTAATTCATGTTTTTTTCATAACGTTCATTCTAAATGCTTTTATTACTCTTTATTATATTTATTCATTGCTAGAAACTAAAGTCTTTTTTCACACTCAAGGTAGCAAATTAAAAATCAAACAAAAACATTTTTAATTTGGAGGCATTATGGTTAAATTACTTTTTCGTTTTGGCTTCATTACTTCTGTTGTACTAATTGCAATGTTGATCTTGGATTTAGTCTTGAGTTCTGTTTTTAAAGCAACTAGCGTAATATTCCCATATGGATTAACACCTTTTGACATATACCAAAAAAATATTACTTTATGGAATTATATTAAATTATCGTATGTTGTTTTCTATTTTTCATCAGCACTTATTATTTCCAATTTAATATTTAACTTGTTTTTTAATAAAATTTCTTTTGAAAAGGGTCTTTCTTCTAAAGAACCTCTGGCTGAATTAAGCTTGTTTATTGGAAATAATGAAAAACAAGAAAAAATAACAGTTAATGAATATGGATTATATCAGAACTTTTTAATAAGCGGAACCACTGGAAGTGGCAAAACAAGTGCGGCTATGTATCCCCTAACTCGCCAGTTAATTGAATATAAGCATGATAATATTTCTGAAAAAATCGGAATGTTGATTTTAGATGTTAAGGGCAATTTTTATAAAAAAGTGAAAGAATATGCTCAACACTTCGATAGAGAAGATGATTTAATTATTTTGGAAATCGGTGGCAAATATAATTATAACCCTTTAAATAAACCCCACTTGAAGCCTTCCGTTTTAGCAAATCGATTAAAAATTATATTAACACTTTTTTCAGAAAACAACTCTGATTCTTATTGGCTAGACAAAACAGAAACCGCTTTGTGTGAAGCCATAAAGCTTTGCAGGCTATATAATAATAAATATGTCAATTTCACAGAAATTCATAAAATAATAACAGAACCAGGATATTACAAAGAAAAAATTGCATCCTTAAAAGGAAAGTTTCAACAAAACTTACTTTCTCAATCTGAAGTTTTTGATTTAACAACAGCAATAACTTTTTTTGAAAACGAATTTAATTCTATGGACTCCCGAGTGCTTTCTATTTTGAAGTCGGAAATAACCAGAATAACCAACACTTTTATTAATGAACTAGAAGTTTTAAATACTTTTTCCCCCAGCATAGACTGCTCAAATTCTTTCAATTTTAAAGATGTCTTGTCTCAAGGCAAAATAGTTGTATTAAACGTAAATATTGCTACATACCAAAATCTCTCTAAAATTTTAGCTACATATTTAAAATTGGATTTTCAGACAGAGGTTTTAGAATCTTTGGCAAGTTCCCCCGTAAAAACAAGTGCCTTTATTTGCGATGAATATCCTCAATATGTAACAGCTACAGATGCAGACTTTTTCTCACAAAGTCGAGAAGCAAAATGTATTAATATTGTAGCAACGCAAAGCTATACTTCTATTTTAAATTCTTTAAAAAATGAATATGCTACAAAAGTTATTATTCAAAATTTAATCAATAAACTTTGGTTCAGAACAGACGATATTTTCACCATAGAAGAAGCTCAAAAACAAATTGGTAAAGAAAACAAGATTAGGGTTTCAAGAAACATTTCAGAAAATTCTAAAAACGTTGGCTTCAATTTTTTATTTAAAGCTTTAAAATCTGACGAGTCTTCATTTTCCGAAGGGTTTAGTACTCACGAACATTTTGATTATGTTTATGATACTAGATTTTTCACTCAAAAATTAGAAACATTTTCATGTTTAGCGTTTCTTTCAAACGGTTATGAAATTTTAGATCCTTGTAAATTAAATCTCATCCCTTATTTCAAATAAAAATATATAGGAGGTAATTATATGTCTAAAAAAAGAGTCTTTCTTTCTCTTTTACTATTTATTTTAATTATTATAATTTCTACCACTTGTCATGCTGCCGACCCCAAAATTGTAACAACAATTAAGACCGCTTTCGAATCTATTACGGCTTGGATTATAAAAATAGCCACTCCCGCAGCTGCTGTAGCCGTAGGAACAGGGGTTTTTATGAAAAAATTCAGCTTTGGTGACGAAGAAAAAATCCGTACTGGCAAAAGATTAATTCGCGGAAGCTTATTTTCGTATGCGTTTATTTTGGCAATAAACCTAATTCTTTCCGCAATTCAAACCCTTGCTGGAGCGTAAATTATGGATACTAATAATATAATTGAAATTATAACAACTACGATTAACACTATTTTTTCTAACCTTTTTTCGTCAATAGACAATAACTTATATGGCGTATTGGATGATATTATTTTTATTTCAAAAGATATTTTAAACAATTCATATTTTGAAAAGTTTTTAGGAACTTCTGCATCTCAAGGAATTTTATTAATATGTAATTCCCTTATAGTCGGATTTATCCTGTATTATGCAATGTCGTTGCTCTTTTCATATATATCTTTTTCCAGCCCAATGCGCCCTTCTTCTTTTATTTTAAGAGTAATTGTTTTTACTATTTTACTTAACTTTTCTTATTTCATTTGTGAACAAATAATAAACTTAAATTCCAACATTTCACTTGCAATAAGAAATGTGGGCGAAAATATTTTTAATAAAAACATCTCCTTTTCCACGTTAATACAAAACTTGAATTCGGTTGTTTCTGTGGAAGGTGAAACTTTTAATATCTTTTCATTAGATGGATTGTTAAAAGGTTTTATTTCGCTTGGTCTTTTTAACTTGGTTTTTACCTATGCTTTAAGATATATAATGATTAAAATTTTTGTACTCCTTGCACCATTCGCATTTCTTAGTCTATTCTTAAACAAAACCGCATGGTTTTTTCAAGCCTGGTTAAAAAGTTTTCTTGCTCTTTTATTTGTTCAAATTATTATTTCTTTAATTTTGCTGCTAACTTTCGCCCTGGATTTCTCTTCAAACGATTTGTTTACTAAAATACTGTGTGTGGGCTCTATTTATGCACTTATTAAAGCAAATGGTTTTGTTAAAGAGCTTATGGGTGGTATTACTACGGACGTTAGTTTCGGATTACAAAATTTTAGCGGATTACTTCGTTAGCTAACTCTAATAATTTTAGCATAAAGTAGCCCATAGGGTGTATTACTGCTTTTTTCAAATATTTTATCTCGAAAGGATTGATTAATTTGAAATTTATTTTTCCTCAAAATTATAACTTCAAGCCAAAACTATTTGGCTTTGTAGATTACCCTACTGCATTATTAAATGTTTTTTATTGGATATTTTTGTATTGCTTCCTTAACTTAATCTTTACAAACTTAACTTTTAAAATTTCATTATTTATTATACTTGCACTTCCTGTTTTTATAATCAGTATTGTAGGCTCCCATAAAGAAAACATAATCAGCGTCTCTGGCTATATAATCAAATTTATACTAAATAGAAAAATTTATTTTTATGGCAAATGATTTTCTAGTGCTATTGCGAAAAAAATTTTTTAATGCTATAATCTATTTACTATCAAAAAGGAAGTAGATTATATGAAATTAGAGCAAAGCAAAAAGAATATTTTATTTGAAACAACTGAATTGCCAGATGTGTTTTTTACAGACTATTTACCTATGACAAATAGTGATTTCGTTAAGGTATATTTATATATCCTTTTTTTATCTAAATATGAAAAAGAAGTCAAGGCTGTGGATTTATCAAAAATCTTAAACCTTTCTTTGCCCATTGTTAATGAAGCAATAAAGTTTTGGGAAGAAAATAATATAATTATAAAAACTCAAAATTCTTATGTGGTAAAAAATATTCAAGAAATAGCATTAAATAAATTATATAATATGAAAGTTGTAAAATCTTCAAAAGATATAGAAGACGCCTCTAAAAATCAATATAGAGAAAAAGCTATTGAAAATATTAATTCATCATTTTTTCAAGGTGTTATGTCTCCAACTTGGTATAATTACATAACTTTATGGTTTGATAAATACAGTTTTGACGAACAGGTTATGATTTCACTATTTCAATACTGTTTCAACAAATCTGCTCTTCATAAAAACTATATTCAAACCGTTGCAAATGATTGGAGTAAAAACAATGTAAAAACATATGTTGATTTAGATTTATATTTTCAAAAGAAAGACAAATTAAGTAAAATAAAAAAGACCATTGGTAAAAAACTTGGATTGTTTAGAGAACTAACTTCTTATGAACAAGAATACATTGAAAAATGGGTCTTGGACTTCGGATATAGCTTAGATGTTATTGAGCTTGCATTAAAAAAAACAACTTCAAAAGCTAATCCAAATTTCGAGTATTTAGATAAGTTAATCTCTGATTGGTATGACAGAAAATTCAAGACCTCTGCTGATGTTTCTCAATTTTTAGAAGAACTAAAACAAAAAAAGAAAACTGTTAAACAATTAGAAAAAAGAACACCAGAAAAAATTCCTGCTATGTATGACTATAATGGTCAATTACCTGACGATTTAGATTATTTATTCATTAAACAAAAAAATGTTAATTAGGAGGATTCATGGCAAACTCAGATTTGATTACACTTTTAAATATATATGACCGAAAGAGATTTGATGCGATAAATGATTTGGAATTTAGAAAACAAGAACTATTTTCAAAAAAACCTAGGCTAGAAGAAATAGAAAAAGAACTAAATTCTATTTCTATTAAAACCGTTAAATCTCTTCTTGTAAAAGATATTTCTGCCAAAGAAGAATTATTGAATGATTTAAATAAAACTATAGAAAATTTATCAAAAGAAAGAAATTCAATTTTACAATCTCTTAAAATAGACGAGGCTTTTTTAGAACCTAATTATGACTGTAAACTTTGCAAAGACACCGGATATGTGTCAACCGACAATACTAGCAATATGTGCATTTGTTTAAAACAAAATCTCCTAAATCTTGCATATAACAAGTCAAACTTAAATAATTTAACTACAGAAAATTTTTCTACCTTTGACCTTACCAAATATTCTGATAAATCAAATATGGAAAATTATGGCGTAGATATTTCTCCAAGAGAAAATATGAAAAACATCTTAAAAGAAGCAAAAGCTTTTGTTAAAAACTTTGACTCTCCTAAAGTAAAAAACCTGCTTTTTACTGGAACAGCCGGACTTGGAAAAACTTTTCTTTCAAATTGTATTGCAAACGAATTAATCTGCTTAAATAAAACTGTTTTATATCAAACAGCACCTAACATGTTAGATGCTGTGGTAGATTATCGATTCGGTAGAACGACAAATGACTTTTATAATAAATTATTGACCGTAGACTTATTAATTATTGATGACCTTGGTAGCGAATCTCTCAATTCCATAAAGTTAACTGAATTGTTTAATATAATTAACTCTAGGCTTTTATCAAAAAATACAAAAACAATAGTGTCTACTAATATTTTTATCAAACAACTCGCCAACATATATAGTCAAAGAATTTTTTCTAGATTTATGGGAAATTATAACATTTGCGTTTTTTTTGGTGATGATATTAGATTAATGAGAAACAAAAATTAATAACATCACCTGTGTCCCCTTTTTTATTCCATTGTCTTATCTTCCTCATCTAGTTTTTCTATGCTCACTACTTTGCCTTCGTTAGTCCTCATTAATGTTACTCCTTGAGTGTTTCTTCCTAATATACTAATGTCTTTTACGTTTAATCTAATAATTGTTCCCGTATCGGTAATTAGCATTATATCTTCATTTTCTTTTACAATTTTTATACCTATAATTTTGCCCGTTTTAGGTGTTACCTTGTATGTAATTACACCTTTTCCGCCTCTTGTTTGAACTCTATATTCATCCAGCTCCGTACGTTTTCCAAATCCATTTTCTGTAATAGCTAATAAAGTGGCATCTGTTCCCACCAAAATTGATTCCATACCAATTACTATGTCTCCATCATCCAGTCTTACTCCAATTACCCCTTGTGAAACTCTTCCAACTGACCTAACGTCTTTTTCCGTAAAAGTAATAGACATTCCTTCCCTTGTTACAAGAACTACATTGTCTTCACCATCTGTTAGCCTTACACCAATTAATTCATCATTTTCTCTTAAGTTGATTGCTTGCAATCCACTTTTTCTAGCCGTATTATACTCCAATAAAGAAGTTTTCTTTATTAATCCGTTTCGAGTAGCGAATAATAAATATTCACCTTCAACAAAGCCTGGAATTGGTATGATTGCTGATATTTTTTCACCAGGTTCTAAGCTCAACAAATTAACAATTGCTGTACCTTTTGCTGTTCTGCCTGCTTCTGGAATTTCATATCCTTTCAATCTGTATAACTTTCCTTTGTTGCTAAAGAACAATATTATATCGTGAGTTGATGCTATAAATATTTCCTTTACAAAATCTTCTTCTCTGGTAGCCATTCCATTAATGCCTTTTCCTCCTCTTTTTTGACTTTTATATGTATCTATCGGCATTCTTTTTATATATCCAAAATGAGTTAACGCAACAACAACTTGTTCTTCTTTTATTAAGTCTTCTACGTTAATATCTCCTTCGTCTGGTACTATCTTCGTCTTTCTTTCATCGCCAAATTTTTCTTTTACTTCAATTAATTCTTTCTTAATAATATCAAATACCAACTTTTCACTGCCTAAAATATCTTTTAGCCTTTTTATTAGCTCCATTAGTTCGTTATATTCTTCATCTATTTTTTCTCTTTGTAACCCTGATAATGTTTTTAACCTCATATCTAATATTGCTTGGGCTTGAAGTTCTGAAAGTTTAAATCTTTCCATTAACCTTTCTTTTGGATCATCATAAGAAGCCCTAATTATTTCTATTACCTCATCAATATTATCTAGTGCAATTTTTAATCCTTCTAATATATGTGCCCTTGCTTCAGCCTTATCTAAATCAAACTGTGTCCTGCGAATTATAACTTCTTTTCTATGTTCTAAATAGTTTTCTAAACATTGTCTTAGTGTTAAAATCTTAGGTTCATTTCTTACCAATGCTAACATTATTATACCAAATGTTTCTTGCATTTGAGTGTTTTTATATAATTGATTTAACACTACCTGTGCATTTGCATCTCTTTTTAATTCTATCACTATTCTTACTTTGTCTTTTCTGTCTGATTCATCTCTTATTTCTGATATTCCGTCAAGTCTTTTATCCCTAACAAGTGCTGCCATATTTTCAATTAACCTCGATTTGTTCACCTGGTATGGCAAAGAAGTAACAATAATTCTATACTTATTTCCAGACATTTCTTCTATTTCAGCCTCTGCTCTTACTATAACTTTCCCTCTGCCTGTTGAATAAGCTTCTTTTATTCCTGAAATACCTAATATTTTACCACCCGTTGGAAAATCTGGTCCTTTTATTTCACTAAACAATGTCTCATCTGTTACGTTATCCTCATCAATAAGTCTTATAATTCCATTTATAACTTCAGTTAAGTTATGTGGTGGTATATTCGTTGCCATTCCTACTGCAATTCCTGATGAGCCATTTACCAATAATGCTGGTATTCTTGCTGGTAAAACAGTTGGTTCTTGTAGTCTTTCATCAAAGTTTGGCATAAAATTTACTGTGTTTTTGTCAATGTCTTCTAACATATATGTAGCAATTTTAGCTAATCTTGCTTCCGTATAACGATATGCCGCCGCACTATCTCCATCTATTGAACCAAAATTACCATGCCCATCTACTAGCGGATATCTAAGAGAAAAATCTTGTGCCATTCTTACCATTGCATCATAAACAGACATATCCCCATGTGGATGATACCTTCCCAAAACATCTCCAACAGTAGTTGCACATTTTCTATATGCCTTATCTGGAGTAAACCCATCTTCATTCATCGTATATAAGATTCTTCTATGTACTGGTTTTAACCCATCCCTAACATCTGGCAATGCTCTAGAAACAATTACGCTCATAGCATAATCAATATATGAAGTTTTCATTGCCTTTTCTATATCTCTCTCAATAATTTTTCCTTCTTTTTTGTTTTCTTCTACATCCATTCTTATTTCGTCCTCTCTTCCTCCGAGCAAGCTACACTCCTTCGCATTTTATCAAACGCTTATCCGTTTCACTGCTCGTCTGTGTACAAACCGCACTACACAATTATACTAAAATATGGAGAAATTTGCAAGTAAAAAGAACAATAAATAATACTTGTTATTATTTATTGCTCTTGTCAAAAAATATTTTAAAAAACAAAGGATTATATTTTTATTTATAATACGTTTATTGGCTAACAGCTAACACTACTCGAAAACTACTTTGATCCCAAGCATCTCCTTTACCATAACTAAAATAAAATAATCCTGCATGTCCACCAGCACTGGTTCCATCTGTATTTTTATAACTGCCTCCTCTTAAAGTCCACGGACTGTCCGAATTAAGCATGCTAGATACTGCTGAAAACCAGCTCGTAACACTGCCTCCGCCAGATGTTGATGTCTCATATTGTGCATCCCCTTTTTTCGTACTGTTTAATTGATAATTTGGTTCCCTCTCATTTACCGCTAAAGCTTTCACATCCACGGCAGCATAGATATCAAAAAACTTATTTTTTAAGGTGTCATCTGCACTATTATATATAGTATCAAAATTTCCAACTGCTCCTGCAAGATTAACAAATCCGTCTAAATTGCTTGCTACGGACTCATTTGCCCCTCCAGACATATCATATACTCCATATATGTTTCCTGTTGTTGAAGCATCTTCTCCTCCTGTTCCCGTTATATATGCACCGCTATCATTCATTGTTATTTCATTTCTATTTCTTCCATATTGACTATGAGCAAGATATGCGACTGCTCCCCATTCTATGTTTTTCATCATGTGGGTATCTCCGTTAGATACTCCAGTCCAACCGTAAGTTGCTTTGCTCGCCATTGTATAACAATTTTCAAATATAGTTGATGTGTCTATATTTCTCCAACTTGATACATTTGGTTTAATTTGTATTGTTTTTGTCGTTACATTATCTCCCGTAGCATTATTCGTATTTCCTTCTACACTGCTTGATTCATATTTTCCTACCCAAAATCCTGTTAGTTGAGTTGATCCAAACGTAAATGCTGGATGAACTGTATATCCATCTGCCACCGCATCTCTCATTGTTCCATTATCATCATATTGATTTGTTGTTCCATCTAAAAACACTATTTCTATTATTCCACTGCCTGTTTGCGGATCTGCAGCTGCTGGTTTGTCAATTATCTTGTATGCATATCTTGGTATCCACACCCAATAACTGCCATCTGCTGTTTTCGCATTCGCCCACATTGAATTCTTGCTGTCGGTACTATTATCTCCAGCTATATACGCATACCAGTTTGAAGAATCTTCGGTTATACTTGTATCTTCGGTTGTGCCATTCCATCTCACTGGTTGCATTCCTTTAAGTATTGGTTTGTTTACCTTTGCTCCTCCTGATGTTCCATCCCCTTGTGCTTCTCCTGAGGTTCCATCCCCTTTTGCTTCTCCTGATGTTCCATCACCTTTTGATCCACTATTAATTTTTTGAATTTCGTTTTGTAACATGTTTTGCAGTCCACCAACCAGACTTTCTTCATTGTTTACGGAATTATTATATAACTCTGTTGCTTGTTTAGTTTTGTCAAATAATCCATTGTTTATGCTAGACATTGACACTCCTGCAAGAATTAACATTACTATTACCGTGATTATTAATGCTATTAAGGTTATTCCCTTATTTTGTCTTATGTTCATAAAAGAAATCCTTCTTTCTTTCAAATTCTTAAGAAAATATTAACACATAAATTATTTTTATTCAAGTATTTTTTATTATTCGACTTGTTTTTATTATAAGATATAATATTCATTATGCTAATTTTTTTGCTAATGCGAGTTGTTCCTCTGTTAAATTAAAATTGTTTCCATTATTTTTTATCAAGTTATTTATATTCTCTACTTCTGCCACCCTTTGTAATGTTTCCTCTAATGGAACTAATTTATTTAAATTTTCTTTTATTTTATTATATTCTAAATCCATTTTTGTAAAATCGCCTTTTTCACGATATTGATTCCAATTATCTATGCTGGTATTTATCTTATCTAAAAGATCTTTTTGATCCTTTAAGCTATTCCCTATATTTTTATCTAAACTATTTCCTATTATATCTATTCCTTTTTCTATCGTTTTTGCCACATTAGAATTTATTAAATTGTTTTTTTCTGCGGCTTTTATTCCAGTATTTATCAGGCTTGTAGCACTTTCAATCAATCCACCTTTTTGTACAGCTGTTTCTATTTGTGAAATTTTCTCAAAATTCCCTGTAAATATTCCTATAGCACTTTTGCCTAAATCTATTGCTTTTTCTATTGCTGTATCAAGACCAGCTTTTAGTCCATTATTTAATATACTGTCTTTAATTTCTATAACTTGGTTTTCAATAAAATCTGGCAGTATACTTCTAAGCCCAAAATTAAGTGCCTCATTAACTGCCATTCCAAAAGTAGTTTTTAAAAAACTATTTTGATTATTTTCCAATTGTTTGCTTTCATTTAAATTATTTTCTAAAGTTAAATTATCCATAATTACCCACTTTCTAAAAATTTTTTATTTAATTTTTTATTATTTATTTTTTATTATTTAATAATTAATATTTATTTTATTATTATTTAATAATTAATATTTATTTATTATTTATTTAATAATTAATATTTATTTATTATTTATTTAATAATTAATATTTATTTATTTTTTATTTAATGATTATTATTTATTTTTTATTATTTAATAATTAATATTTATTTTATTATTATTTAATAATTAATA
>WRFS01000029.1 GCA_009778695.1 Oscillospiraceae bacterium | reverse complement strand
TTGAATAATATTAGATATAGTAAATTTCCCTTGTTCTTTAATGTTTATGAGTATATGAATATGGTTAGGCATAATAATATATTCGTCTATTTGTACATTATGGTATATTTCTGATATGGATGATATATATCTATTTACAATAATTCCTTCATTTGATAATTTAATTTTTGATTCTGAGATAATTCCTAATAAAGATATTCTATTTTTTATACATATCGTAATAAAGTAATGTCCTGGTGTACTATAATCATATTCTTTTAATCGTATTGGTTTTCTTTGAGAAAAATTTTTTTGCATATTTGTCCTTTCTTCCCATTATCTATTACATATTGCATATTACATTTGATTAGTCTCGGACGAGCAATGCTCGCCCCTACGGTTCTGTTATTTTTTCTTATAATCGCTTTAATCTTCAACCCGTTTTACTCATAATATCCTTTTTCATCTTATTTATAATCTTTTTTTCTAATCTTGAAATATAACTTTGCGAAATTCCCATCATATCTGCAACTTCTTTTTGAGTTTTCTCTCGTCCACTCATCATACCAAAACGTAATTCCATTAAATATTTTTCCTTTTTAGTAAGTTTTTCCATAGAAGCCCTTAATAAGATTTTATCCACTTCATCTTCTATTTTCCTAGATATTATGTCTGAATCTGTCCCTAATATGTCTGAAAGCAACAGTTCATTTCCATCTCCATCTTGGTTTAGCGGCTCATCTATTGATATCTCTCCCTTAATTTTATTATTCCTTCTTAAATACATAAGAATCTCGTTTTCTATACACCTTGAAGCATATGTTGCTAATTTTATTTTTTTATCCGTATTAAATGTATTTATTGATTTCATTAAACCTATTGTTCCTATTGAAATTAAATCTTCTATTCCTATTCCCGTATTTTCAAACTTTTTTGCAATATAAACAACTAGCCTTAAATTCCTTTCAACTAATATTTTTCTCTTTTCCTCATCACCAGATATTATTTGCTTTAAAATTTCCTCTTCTTCTTCCACAGATAATGGTGGTGGAAGAGTTTGACTACCACCAATATAATATACTTCTAATCCTTTTAATAACTTCCCATCGTCCTTTTTTATATGTAAAGATTTAAAACCATTCAATAACCATTCTACTAAATTCACAATATTTCCCCCTTTTTTATTTTCGCCTTCCAAAAGGCAATACCTAATACTGTTTAGCAAAGTAGCTTGTGGTAGTTAGTATATATTTTTAAAAAGCGTACGACAGCCCTTTGAGGCCCATGGCGTCTGCGGACATTTGAAATAAAAATACTAACTTGTTACCACTTCAAAGCCAATAATTGCATGATAATCGCCATTCTTACTTAAATCCTTATTATACATAGCAACAACCACATTTTCTTTCCTTTTCGTCTCCTCTTCTGTAATAATTTCTATATAATCAGCCTTCAACCCTAGTAATATCCCATTTTGCTTACCCAACGAATCAAAAGGTATTACCTTAAACCTAGTAATATATTTATCTATTAAATCAGCCTCTTCTTCATCCTCTATCTCTACATGTGAAACACTTGCAGCATGTACCAAATGTTGCCTTCTTATACTATCTATTTCACCATTAATAATACTTTCCACATTTTTTAATATAATATTAGGTATTACTTCTTTTAAAATATTTTGCTCCGCTATAACCACAGGCATCCCTGTAATAGGCTCTTTTAGAAAATTACCTGTATCAACTAACGATTTAGTTTTTACATTTTTTGAATTTATTACCATATTAACTTCACAATATGTATTACTTTTTACAATCCTATTCTTTATTATTGAAAACACAGCTGATATTATTGCAAATCCAACAATTCCTCCCATAAAAACGGTTTTAACTGGATATGTTCCAATATATATTCCATTTTTCATAAGAATATCTTCTGGTTTCACAAAATATAGCAGTGCCAGTGTAACTCCCCCAAATGTAAACGATACAAGGTAAAATATTAATACTGTCTTAAATAAATTTTTAAACCCATTTGTATCCACTGCAATATATATCATAATAATTGACACCAAAATTTTAAAAATCATTGAATTATATAATGGTAATATATTTAACACAGTCAAAACAGCATACAAGGCTCCCAATACACTACTAATTAAAATCCTTACTGGCTTAAATTTTCTTTTCATAAGCACTATTGTTGCAACCAAAATTATATAATCCATACAAACATTTTCAAAAAAAACCACATCTAAGTAAATAGTCATATATAACCTCTTTATTATTATACTTCATTGTCTTTGAAAAAACTGTATTTTCTGGGTGTCGAATAAAAAAATAATCTACATAAGTAGATTATTTTTTATGTATAGTACTATTTTTAAATTTTTATCGACAAAACATGTTATTTCAATCCTTTATTCTTTCTTAAGAAAGTTGGAATGTCCAAATCATTTGAATTATTTGTACTTTCTGCTGGAACTTGGAATGTTCCCATTTTTTCTTTCCATGTTTTATTAAATGGATTATCTAATGTAGAACTTGTTTGGTCTCCAAACTCTCTCTCAAAACCTGTTGCAATAACTGTAATGATAATTTCATCTCCAGCTTCTGGATCTGTAACAGCACCAAATATAATATTTGCTTCTGGATCTGCACTACGTTGAATTAACTCTGCAGCAGTATTTGCTTCATGCAATCCTACATCTTCTCCACCCGTAATGTTTATAATTACACCTCTTGCTCCTTCTATTGAAGTTTCTAACAATGGGCTTGAAATAGCTTGTTTTGCAGCATCTTCTGCTCTATTTTCTCCACTTGCACGACCAATTCCCATATGTGCCATACCTTTATTTTGCATAATAGTTTTAACATCTGCAAAGTCTAAGTTAATTTGTCCTGGTACAGATATTAAGTCTGATATACCTTGTACCCCTTGCCTTAACACATCGTCTGCCATTCTAAATGCTTCTACCATTGAAGTTTTTCTATCAATTACTTGTAGCAACTTATCATTTGGTATTACCACCAATGTATCTACTTTACCTTTTAGACTTTCAATTCCTCTTTCAGCTTGTGATAATCTCTTTTTGCCTTCAAATGTGAATGGTTTTGTAACAACCCCTATTGTTAATATTCCCATTTCTCTAGCAGCTTGTGCAACTATTGGTGCAGCCCCTGTTCCAGTTCCTCCACCCATTCCAGCAGTTACAAAAACCATATCTGCTCCTCTTAGGGTTTCGGCTATCTCAGCTTTACTTTCTTCTGCTGCTTGTAATCCTATGTCTGGATTCGCTCCAGCACCCAAACCTCTTGTTATTTTTTCCCCAATTTGTATCTTGGTTGTTGCCTTTGAACATTGTAAAGTTTGTCTATCTGTATTCACAGCTATGAACTCAACATTCTTAATTCCTGTTGATATCATTCTGTTAACGGCATTGTTTCCTGCTCCTCCAACACCGATAACTTTGATTGTTGCATTCCCATCCATTAATGGTGGTAACTTTTCCTCGTATTCTAACATTTAATAATCCTCCCTTATTTTTGGTAGGGGAAATTCCTTAACCACAATAACACTGCTCCTTGCTAAAGGTGTGTCCCCTTACCTTGTTATGAATAAAAAAACTCTTTAACTCGGTCTAATATACTTTTCAAAATATTATTCTCTATCTTTTCATCAATATTACTAGAAACCGTCTTCGCAAAAGGTCTAGCTGCAATATACCTAATTAATGAATATGCTGTTCTAAATCCTGGTTTTACTGTGGTAATCAGCCTACTTGTAGACATTTTTACAGGTATATTTAAAATTATTTTCCCAGCCACATCACTTTTATTTATATTTGCAATTCCTTGTCCTGTTAAAATTACATTATTGATATTTGATTTTAACCCTATATTGCTTATATCTTTATTTACTAATGAAAATATTTCTTCTACTCTAGCCTCTATAATCTCAATTAACTCAGAACTTTTAATAATCTTATATTGCTTGTCCTCTCTTATTGAATTCAACATAATTTCATTATCATTACTTATATAAGATTTCAACGCTAAAGCATATTGTTTCTTTAATTTTTCCGCTTCTTCAAATGATATTTGCAGCACATATGCTATATCATTTGTAATGTTATCTCCACCGACTGGAATTGTATTTGTATATATAAAATTAGTTCCATCAAAAACTCCTATATCGGTATTCCCTGCTCCAATATCTAATAACATCACCGTATCTGATAATTCATGAGTGTCTAAAACTAGTGATCTTTCTACTAATGTTATTGGAACTATCCCATCTATCTCTATTCCTAACTTTTTAAAAATGGAAGTTAACCTTTTAACATACTCTCTATCTGCTAATATTATCTGTGCATCTAACCTAAAGTTCGTGCTTAACTTTCCAATAGGATCTTCTAATATTGTACCGTTTTCTAATATAAATTGGCCTGGTACTATATCTATTAGAACTTTATCATCTGGTATCTCTATATCTTTCACTTGTATTATGGAAGTTGTAACATCTTTTAATGTTATCCCTGCATATTTATCCTTTGTTTCCTTAGTAATACTATTTTGTACTATTGTTACATATTTCCCTGGTATAGTGGTATAGGCAGAATTAATTTTAATGTTTGATGTCTCTTCGATTTCTTCAATATTCTTTCTTATTGCATTAACTATTTCATCCTCATTTATAATTTGTGCCTTTTTAATCCCTTTACACTTACTCTCTGAGATTCCTATTACCTCTATCTGATTAAAGTTATTAACCTCTCCTACTACAGTGGCAACTTTCGAAGTACCTATATCTATACCCACAATGATATCACCTATTGCCAAAATTATACCTCCATTTCTTAAATATTTTTTCTTAAATTATCATAATATATTTTATGACAAATGTCAACAATTTTTGTAATATTTTTGTAATATTTTTGTAATATTTTCGTAACAATAAAAGAAACGCCCTAATAAGAGCGTGTTGACCATGTGGGTCAAAATTATTTTTTTATTTTACCAATTTTTTTAGAAGCATGTTCTTCCCATTTTTCTATGTAATACCTTCGTATTACTGCTAAATTCACGAACATTCTTCCTACAAAAACAATTATCGCAGCCAAATATATATCTACATTTAACTTTTGTCCTAAGAACATTAATAATATTGCTAATATTGCATTCCCAAAAAAACCTGATACAAAAATTTTCAAATTGAAATTCCCTTTTAACACCGATGCTATTCCTCCAAAAATAGAATCAATCGCTGCAATTATCCCAAGTGCAAGATACCCTGAATACTCATATGGAATTATTGGTGCATTTATTCCAAATACTAATCCTAATAAACATCCTAATACTATACTTACAAAAATCATTTTAAACTTCCTTTCTTTCTAAACATACTCGTCACGTCTTAACTACCGCTACGCTCCCTCTCCCTCCACAGCTTAAAGAAATATCGTCGCTATTGTAGGGGCGAACATTGTTCGTCCTGCATTATAATCATCTCGTTTTTCAATAATTTTATCAAATTCCTCTAGTATTGGACGAGCAATGCTCGCCCCTACTATTGTGTACTTATTTGATCCGAATTTAATGTGCCCGTAAATTTTTTTATCTTTATATCATCCTGCCTTGCTATATTTGCCGTTTTCCCATACCCGTTTATTACCGTATCTAAATATCCGTATTGCTTAGCTGTTAAACCACTTTCCAGATAAGTTTGATCCCCAATAGCCTTAACTACATATGGTGAAGTCAACCTATTTCCATCAACCATTATAAAAGAATAATTAATATCTGCCACATATGAATTATAAACTATCCTTTCATCATTTATAGAAATAGCTTCTGCACCTGATAATCTTAATTCATTAATTAATTCTATTAAATCATATGCCTCTATTTTAACTTGATCATTATCTGTTAATGTAACCACTACTCCCTTACCTTCAACATCTGTTAAACCTAATATTGTATTTGAATTTCCCAATTCTTGTTGCAATAACTGCATTGTTTTGGCATCTTCACCAATACTTTGAGAATACTGTTGTTTCTTCGTTAAAATGTCTTGATATTGAGCATTCAAATCCTGATACTTTGTATTCCAACTTGCAAGCTCTGACCTTAATTCCGTCTCTCTCATACTTTGAAGATTTGCTACATTTACTTTTTGTATCGTATTAAATTGTATAAACATAAGACTTACTAATATAAAACACATTATTCCTACTGTAATTATTACCGTTTTTGATCCTTTCTTCATACTCAACATATCCTTTCATTTTCATTACTAGACTTCTTTCGAAACCTATGTGGATTTCAGACATTGTCATTCTGAGCCTTACTTCGTAGCCCGACTTGCGAAGAATCTTACTTTATCTATTTTCATTTGTATACCTACCATTTAGTAAGATTCTTCGTAAGCAAGGCTTTGTAGTAACGCTCAGAATGACACCTACAGCAAGGCTTTGTAGTAACGCTCAGAATGACACTTACTTATTTTTTGTAAGTATATCACATTTTATGTTTCGAAAGAAGTCTACTATATACTAACCTCTGAACACGAGCCTTTTAGGCTAAATATTTATTTTGAATTCTTCAAATTATCAACATTATATGTTCCTACATATTTAGGAATAGTTATACTCGTTGACTTCTTTATTTCCTTTAAAAGCCCATACCTTGTTAAAATTGCTGTATATCCATCTGGTCTGGTAAGTGCACCATATAATTGCTCTGGATTCCCAATCGCATCTATTTCAAAAGGTGCACCTACTTTTTCCCCATTTATACTAACCACATTGCCTATACAAGAAATTGCAGTTGTAGAAACAAATCTTTGCCCATTTATAGAAATAGCTTCTGCACCAGCATTATTTAATTCATTAATCATTTGCAATAAATCTGAATAATGAACTAAATAATCACTAATATCTTCCATAGCACCTAAACTATCTGAACTTACTAACTTGTTATCATCTAAAGTTACTATAACCCCTTGACCTTTACACTCAGTGAGTCCTAACAAAATATTAGCATTTTGAATTTGTTTATTTAAATCTGCTGCATTACTATCATTTTGGGCTGCTTGTTGTCTAGTGTCTTCTAATGCTTGTTCTTGTTTATCAACTTCTTTAGATAGGTTGTTATATTTATCTTGTGCTTTCAATACTTGATCCATTAATTGGCTCTCTTCTAAAGATTGTGAAATTGTTGTTTGTGTGTTTTTAATTGTTCTAAGTTGTGTACATATGCCAAATATTAATAATGCACACATTGTGGCCAGTACTAGGCTAATTTCTTTTTTATTCATTATTAGACCCTCTCTCTAAAAAATATTGTACTATTTTCACTGCTAACCCCATCTAAAAATATTTCTCCTGCTTTATCCTTTTCTCTTTCCAATATTGCCTTTAAATTTACAATTTTAATATTAATATTTGTCATCTCTCTTATATATGCTACTTTTTCATTTTGAAGTGTTAATGTTAATTTATCATCCGCTATTATAAAGCCAGTAATTTGGTCTAAAATATCATTATCTCTTGCAATGTTGGTTATTTGAATTATATTTTCTAATGTATTTAAATCTTCTAGGCACAATCTGGCCCCTGGTTTAATAGCACTTTCCTCTGTTTGATATCCAGAAATTGCTGGCAATTGCAAAGGTTCACTTGATAATTCCAAAATATATCCCTGATTATTTATGTATGCATACGTCTGATTAATCGCTAACATATATGTTGGTGTTCTTTCCACAACACTTATTAATATTTTATCAGGTAATTGCCTTTTTATTTGAACTTGTTCAATATATGGATTTTCTTCTATTTTATTAATAACATTTAATTTTAGAAACTTAAATATGTTTTCATTTATAGTTAATCCAGAAAGGTTGATTATCTCTTCTGTCGAAACTTTACTGTTATTACTAACAACTATTTCTTTTACATTAAAAATTGGAGATAACATCAATACAATGATTGCACCCAAAATCAACAAACTCAAAAATACCCATTTAACAATAGGTTTAATCTTAGGTTTTGGTTTTATAGGTGCCTTTGCCATACTCTTTATTCCTTTCTTCATCATTTTACTACAAACAATCAAAAATAGCAAGAACAAACTTAATTTGTTCTTGCTATTTGTTACTATATATTACTTATATATTTTTTATGGTGCTGTCACTGGTATACATGTTGCTGTACCAGTTCCGGACCACACAGTAATCGGAGGATCCCCTAGATTTACCAACATCAATCTCATTTGTGAACGGTCTAGTACTGTATATTTCCCATCCCATTTAATATCACACGCTCTTTTTTGATTATCTGTCAATGTTGTTATTAATCCAACTTCAAATCCTTTAATTTGTGATAAGTCCGTTACAGTTAATTGCCCATCTGAATTAATATCTCCCACAGCTATTAATGTATATGAATATTGCCCATCTGATGCTGTAGCCCCTGTTGGAATAACGTCCGTATCTGCTAAAGCTTTACCTTGTTCTGTTTTAAAACTTGCATATGAAGCTTTCCCATTAAATTTCTTAAAATCTGCAACTGTTGTATTTGGTGCTATCCTAATATATCCTCCAATTGCATCACTCGCTGAACCAACTATTGTAACTACTTGAGAAACTGTTGCATTAGTTGGAACAAGATCATTAACTTGATCTGATGCTGTCATATTTGTTAAAGATACAGTTGTATTACCTACCGTAGCTCCAGCCTTTACTTTTAATGTTACTTGCAAAAAGTCTTGAGTTGTATTAATAAAACTTGAAGCTACCATTGCTAATGTTTTACTTCCATTATTATTTGGATTATATTTTATATCAGTCCAACCATTTAATGGCTTCAATGATAAATCTCCTGTTGATGTTACTGTTGTTACTGTCCCATTAGCATCAATATCTATTGGATAAAACACATTATCATCATAGTTTAAAGTTGCTTTAAATGAATTCACACCATTTTGTGCTGAGCCACCATTATTACTATTTGTAGATGGGAAACCTGTGAAGTTACTAATATTAAATATAAATGTAACTTCCTTTTCTTGTCCAACCCCCATTGTTTTATCTACTGTAACAGCAACTGTATATGTCGGCAATGCAGCAAATATTGGTACAATTAATGAAAAAATCATTATAAGTGATAATATTGTTATCATTACTACACGTTTTTGCATTTTTTCACCTCTTATCTAATTTTTCTATATCTTGCATATCCTAATAATGCTAATGCAGATACTCCTAATATTGCTGGCACTGTATAATCTTCAACTCCTGTTGAAGGATTGTGTGGTGCTGTGTTATTAGGTGTATTATTCACTGCTGGTGTATTATTGTTTGCTGGTGTATTATTTGCAGGTGGTGGTGTTACTGCAGCAGCTTGAATATTTACTGTAATTGATTGATCTGCAGGATATATATCATTTAAACCATCAGCCGCATCAACATTCTTTATTGAAATAATTGTACTTCCTACAGTGGCTGTGCTTTTTACTGTAAATCTGATTGTTACCATATCGTGATCTGTAGACATAAATGTAGAATTATCTGTTGCTAACTTTCCATTTGCTGGATTAAATGTTGGTGCTCCCCAACCGCCTTTAGCTGTAAAGTCAGTTGCTGCTAAAGTATTAAATACTGTGTTATCATAACTAACTGTTAATCCTATAGCATTTATTCCAGTTTCATTTGGTGTAAAGTTTTTCAAGCTAACTGTTATATCAACTGTTTTTCCTTGTTCAATTGTTGTAGATGAAGCTGATAAAGCTACTGTAAAACTTGTTACTGCGAAAACTGGAGTCATGCTTACCACCAATACTACCATCATTACAATTATTAATATACTTAATGTTTTTTTCATTTTTTTCTCTCCTTTTTCAAATCTTTTCTATTGCTTATTATTAGGTAGCCGTTACCGCTACACATGTTGCAGTGCCTGTTCCACTCCATACAGTTATTTGAGGATCTCCTAAGTTTACCATCATCATTCTCATTTGTGAACGGTCTAGTACTGTATATTTCCCATCCCATTTAATATCACATGCTCTTTTTTGATTATCTGTTAATGTTGTTATTAATCCAACTTCAAACCCTTTAATTTGTGATAAGTCCGTTACAGTTAATTTTCCATCTGAATTAATATCTCCTACAGCTATTAATGTATATGAATACTGTCCATCTGATGCTGTAGTACCTGTTGGAATAAAGTCTGTATCTGCTAAAGCTGTCCCTTGTTCTGTTTTAAAATTTGCATATGCAGCTTTCCCATCAAATTTCTTAAATTCTGCAACTGTCATTCCAGGCATTATCCTAATATATCCACCAAATCCATTCGCATAATTAGGGTCTGTAGGATCCGCTACTGAATTAACTATTGTTATTGTTTGAGAAACTGTTGTGTTAGTAGGAGTAAGATCATTAACTTGATCTGATGCCGTCATATCTGTTAAAGATACTGTTGATGTTCCTGTGGCTGTTGCTTTTACTTTCAATGTTACTTGCAAAAAGTCTTGATCTGTACTAATAAAACTTGGAGCCTCCATTGCTATTGTCTTTTTCCCATTATCAGCCGGATTATAAGTTACACCTAACCAACCATTTAATCCCATTATTGAAGGATTTCCATCTGATGTCATTGTGCTTACTCCTCCACTAGTGTTAATGTCTATTGGATAAAACACATTATCATCATACTGTAAGCTTGCTTTAAATGTATTCACTCCATTTTGTGGTTGAATTCCGTTTGTAGCATTAGTCGCTGGAAAGCTTTTAAAATTTGCAAGACTAAATGTAAATGTAACTTCCTTTTCTTGTCCAACTCCTCCCGTTTTATCTATTGCTACGCCAACTGTATAAGTTGGAGTGGCAGCAAATGTTGGGATAATTAATGAGAAAACCATTATAAACAATATTAATGATATACTCATTACGCGTTTTTTCATTGTTTACCTCCTATACTTAAAATAAATATTTCGACAAATTTATTATTAAGGTAAAATTTCTCTTTAGTGCAATTATGGCGTAATAATAAATTCACCCATGTCCTTATTATACTTTCTTTTTTTTTCAAATGCAATAGTTTTTGACAATCTTTTTTCATTTTTTTAAGATGAATTTTTAACCAATTCCTTCTCCTTTTAAAACCCTTGCTGAGCCTAAGTTGTAGCCTTTGTAATTTTTTTCATTATGTCATTGTAATACAAATGTAATATTTCTGTAATATTTCTGTAATAAAAATGTAATTTATCTGTAATGTTATTTTTTACAAAAATATTATATAATATACTTAGATTAATTTTATTTTAAAATAACGTCGCAAGGAGAAAAAATCGTGGAGTTAAATGCCATATTAAAAAAAGAAGGAATATCTTCAATTGAACAATTATCAACTTTAAAAGTTAATATTATTTCAAATAATATTGCCACTAAATTATGCACAGCATTTCCTGAGCATGGTTTCGATAAAGCAATATTGTTTGCAAATTTATCCCGTTTAACAATGTATCTTGCAGATATACCAGATTCTTTATGTATGGCAAAATATTTTTCAGAAAATAATTTTATTTATTTTAACAAAAACTTAGATTTAAATGATTTAGATACCATTGCATTACATGAATGTATTCATTATTTGCAAGAAGAGCAAAATCCATTCGGAAAAGTACGCAGATTCGGCTTAGCAACTTTTGGCAAAAATCCAGTCGGAATCGCACTAAACGAGGCTGCTGTTCAGCTAATGGCTGCTGAAGCAAATGGAAATAAAGAAGATTTAGTTACATATTATAATATAACATTACCAAGTAATAGTCCTACATATTATACTTTAGAAAGTGTGTTGCTAAAACAAATTGCCTATTTTACTGGTACATATCCATTATATCATAGCACATTATTTAGTAATGATATATTTAAAAATACGATTATAAATAAAACTAGTAAAACTCTTTTTAATATAATACAAAACAATTTCGATAAATTGGTAAAATTAGAGGATAATTTAAATGAATTAACGATTATGTTGCAAAATTCTGATGATAATTTTACATCACTTAAGACAATTAATAAAAGAATAGAAATTAAAAAAGAAGAGATTTTTAATCTTTTTCTAAAAACGCAAAATATTATAATGACTAATTGTTTTAATTCTGAATTTAAAAATATAAAAACTATTGCTGAATTGCGAACATTTAAAGCAAAATTGTATAATTATCAACATCTTATTGGGATTTCTCCAAATTATACTTTTTATAAAGATTTTTATTGTTTTACCATGAATAAATTAGAAGAAAAAGAAGCTTATATCCAAAGTCATAATTATAAACAATCAATTAGTACAGCAATGGTTTTGTTTGAAACAAATGAAAGTATTTTTCATTTTATGAAAACGTTCTTTAAGAAGTTGTTTAAACTTCCAAGTGTAAATAGGGAAAAGGTTGACGCATAAAAGAAGAACAACCCAGAAATACTGGATTGCTCTTCTTTTTTCAATTGTTAAATCCCTGTTATTATTCGTGCGTTTACTCTTTCTCTAAGCTCTTCAACTTCTTTCTCCAACTTCTTCCTCTTTTTAATCTGAATCATATATAATATGGAGAAAACAACGATTGCAATCAATTCCAGTACCAAAATCCAAGTTCGAATTGGCACATGTGATAATGTCTCAACAACGGTTACAATACTCATTGTTCACCTCATGTTGTTAGTATTTTAATAAGAAGGTTTTAATTATATTAACATAATTTATGTAATTAGTCAATAGCACTTTATTGTTGTTCTGGTGCATCCACAGGACACACTGATTTACAAGTTCCACAATCAATACATTCTTCTGGACTGATTACATATATGTCTCCGCTGTTTATGCATTGTACTGGGCATGATTCGGCACATGCACCGCATGCTA
Organism: Oscillospiraceae bacterium; assembly: GCA_009778695.1. GTDB lineage: Bacteria > Bacillota > Clostridia > TANB77 > CAG-508 > WRFS01. The sequence goes on along the minus strand of WRFS01000029.1, from coordinate 10,328 downwards.
TACAGTTGTCTTTTATTTTATATGCCATTTTTATTCCTCCCTTCTTGTACTTCTAATAAAAAATTAGTGCCAATAGTCCGCTTCCGTGGTAGGTATATCTTTTTAAAAAACCCCCCTCCAGGTCAAGGGGTAATCCGTATGCCTCAAAGGGCTGTCGGGTGGTTTTTTAAAAAGATATACCTACCACTCACGCTATTCTACATATTTATTAATGTCTACATTTCTTCTTCCTTTTTGCTTAATTCTTCTAATTTCTTCAATTCCTTTTCTTCTTCTGTTTCTAGCTTGTCCTCTGTTTCTACATTTTTTATTATTTTAATATCTCCTATTGCAAACTTTCTATATAATACGTCTTCTCCATCTGTAATTTTTACTTTTATCTTTTCTTGTAATGTTTCTATGCCATTTACTTCACCAATACCCTCTGGTGTTTCTACTACAGCACCTATTTTGGGTAACTTCTTCAATTTTTCTTCGTATACTTCTTGTTCATATTTTAAACAGCACATCAATCTACCACAGTTGCCAGATATTTTTGATGGATTTAATGCTACATTCTGCTCTTTCGCCATTTTTATTGATACAGTTTCAAAACTGTTCAAAAAACTACAACAGCATAATTCTCTTCCGCAGACTCCATTTCCACCAATCTTTTTTACCTCATCTCTTATTCCAATTTGCCTTAACTCTATTCTTGTTCTAAATATAGCAGCCAAATCTTTTACTAACTCCCTAAAATCAATACGCCCTTCTGCTGAAAAGAAAAATAATATTTTACTTCTATCAAAAACATACTCTACTTCTATTAATTTCATGTCTAATTTATGCTCTTTAATTTTATTTATGCATATTTCAAACGCTTCTTTTTCTTTCTTTCTATTATCTAAAAATTGTAATTCATCCTTTTTAGTGGCAATTCTAATTACTTTTTTCAATGGTGTTGTTACCTTTTCTTCTGGAATTTCTCTTTTATCAATTATAACTTCACCATATTCTTGCCCCTGTGCAGTTTCTACTATTACAAAGTCTTTATTGTTTATTTGCAAATGTCCTGGATCAAAAAAATATACTTTGCCAGTTTTTCTAAATCTAACACCTACAATATTCTTCATTAATTACCTCCCACAGTTCAAAACACATTTTGTCTATTATCATTTCAACATTACAGTTTAACCTTAACTTTCGAATCGTATCGCTTACAATATCTATTCCTTTTAAATACCTCATTTCGGGCGTAGCAATCCCTGTGCCGATGTTTCCCGGGCGGATATTCCCTGTACCGATATTTCTTGGGCGGATATGGAATCCGCCCCTACAATATTTTTGTACATTATCGTATTTATATATTCTAGGCATTCTTTCAGGTTTTCCTTTTTCTCTAATAAAATCTTGGACAATTTATTAATTTCAACTTTTTTTATTTGTTCAATTGAATTTATAATTTGTTCAATAGGCCCTACATTTGGGTCGTCGAGGACGCCGACCCCTACATCCTGTTTCCCGATATACATTCTTATACATCTGGACTTTATTGTATTTAGAAAAACATGTTCATTCGAACTTACTAGAATTATTATACCATATTCTGGTGGTTCTTCAAGCACTTTTAGTAAACAATTTTGAGCTTGTGGCGTCATTTTATCAGCTTCATTTATAATAAATATCTTCTTTTCCGATTCAATAGGCTTTTCTAGCATTTTATCAATTAAATGCCTTGCTTGCTCTATTTTTATGCTGTTCCCTTCTGGCTCTATTACTTCGAAATCTGGATGTGCATTACTATTAAATTGTATGCATGATTTACAAGTACCACAAGGTTTATTATCTTTTGAGTTGCAAAGCCAAGACTTTGCATACCCTTTTGCTACTTGAAGTTGTTCTCCTCCATCATGTCCTACTAATAAGTATGCGTGAGATGGGGTCGTTATATGCAGTTCACTTTTAATCTTCATACCTTCCAATCATTCCTTATTTATTTTTTAAACTTTTATTTTAAGATTTGACAAATATCAAAATAATGTGTATAATTAAGTATAGAAAACAGGAGACCACAAACGTGGTTGCCAAGAATGTATTTAACAACACATTGCTCGGAAAGCTAGATGTGTTGTTTTTATTTGCTATTCGCTATTACTTAATATGTACGTCAGTACGATTATTAAGGTAATTGCTATAATAGATACTGCCACTAGGGCAGAAAAAAGCATAACTACTAATTGAAGCAACCAATTTTCTATCATAAGCATCACCTCCTTATGTTGGAGGCAACCACATCTGCTTGTTCCCATTTTCTATCGTTACATAATATACCAAATTGTCAAAAAAGTCAATGGGTTTTTAAAATTTATTTGATTTTTTTCTTAAAAATATAAATTTACATTTAAACTTTCCCAAATTTATTTAACGGCCATATACGTATAAGAACCTTGCTTTCAATTTTGTCAATTGGAATACAGCCGAATGACCTGCTATCACTACTATATTCTCTATTATCTCCCATTAAAAATACGCAATTATTAGGCACTATAACATCAGAAAAGTACGTCTCGTTAAGCATGGCTGTAACTACACCTGGCTGTAAATATGGTTCATCAAGTACTTGCCCATTTATATATACTTTTCCATTTTGAATCTGAACATGGTCCCCTGGCAAACCAATTACTCTTTTTATATAGCTTGTTTTTGTAGTTTCTAAAACATAATATGCAAACTTAGCAAAAATGCCATTTATATCTTTATTATATATAGCTACTGGATTGTTAGGATCAATCATATATGAAGGTACTACAGTTACACTTGGAGCTTCAAATGTTACAATATCTCCTCTTTTTAGTGGACTATGAATTGTAATTGATAGTTTGTTTAGTAGCAGTCTTTCGTTTGGCATTAATGTTGTTTCCATAGATGGTTGTTGTACCACTGTTGGCGTAGATATAAAATATCTTACCAATAAAGCTAGTATAACCGCTATTAACACACATACTATCCATTCCATAACTTCTCTGCCTTTGCTTTTCTCTTTTTTTATTTTTGTTTTTTTAGTATTTTTATCTTCAATATTATCATCAATCATTTTTGTTTTCCCTTCTTATTTTGAACTTGCCCTGACCATATTTTGTTTTCTGTATTCTTGGGTAGCTGCGGGCAGCTACCCCTACTTCTACGCAACTATGTTCGTCCCTACGGTCGGAATTCTTATAATAACTTCCGTTCCTTTCCCGACTTCACTTTTTACATCTATTTCACAATTATTTTTTCCCAATATTTCCTTGGCAATAGATAATCCTAGCCCTGTTCCTCCAGTTTCTCTAGCCCTCGCCTTATCTACCCTATAAAATCTTTCAAAAATTCTATTTAAATCTTCTTCTGGAATACCTATCCCATCATCAATAATTTTAATATATGCATCATTATATACAAATCCTACATAAATCTTCACATGACCATTTTCTCCGAGTATATTTAATACTATTACTTAAAATATTTATTATTACTCTTTCTATACCATACCTGTCCGCTATAACATTTGGTACACTTGCTGTTACAAAACATTCTAAACTTTGATTTTTCTTTTTTGCTTCCAACATAAGTTTTTCATATACACTTTTGGTTAATTCGCCTAAATCAAATTCAGTTTTTTCAACAACTATTTCATCATTATCATATTTAGATAAAATTAACAACTCATTTACCATCTTTGACATTCTTGCCGCTTCTGAAACAATTACTCCTAAAAATTTATTTTGCATATCTTTTTCATAATCATCTACTTGTAATGTTTCCGAATACCCGATTATTGAAGTAATTGGTGTTTTTAACTCATGGGATACATTCGCTACAAATTCTTTCCTCATATTATCAAGCTTTACATGCTCTGTTATGTCTTGAATAACAACTATTACACCTTCTGGTCTGTTTTCTTCATCTTTAAACGAAGCAAAGAACATATTTAGATATTTATCATTTATGCTTACTCTTTGGTCATAAGATGCCATGTTTTCTAAATACATAATTTTTTCTATATCCAGTTCTAGTTTTAACTTCCCAAAAATATCCTTAAAATTATCTTGTATATCCTTTACTCCTAGTAATTCTATTGCCGCTTCATTAATATGCAATATATGTCCTCTTATATCAAATGCAATAACTCCGTCCGACATTTTCAGCAAAATAGTTTCTATCTGCCTTTTTTGAGTAGCCGTTTCATTTAGCTTTTCTTTCAGTTCCTCCGTCATTTTCGAAAAAACTTCTGTTAAGTCACTTATTTCTGTATTCCCTTTTTCATCCACTAAATATTTTATTTCAACATCTTCACCTGCAACTATTTTTTCTGTGTTTTTAATAAGTTCAGATATAGGACGAATTATAGCTTTAGTAACAAAATATCCAACAACTAAAGAAATAATACAAAATATAGCTACACTGTATATAACTATAATTTTTGTTTTTTCAATCTGATTTTGTATGCTTTGTACTGCCTGTGTATTGCTATTTCCTATTTCTGATAATGTGGCTTGCTGTCCAGATATAAAAAACACTCCTAAACCAAATATGCATGCTACCCCTAATACCATGAATATTATAATTATTTTAATTTGTACACTTCTAATCATATTTGTCCTTTCGTTTAATAACCTAATTGTCTAGCAGCCCTTGATCTGAAATATAGTATCCAACCCCTCTTTTTGTTATTAATATCTTTGGATTAGCAGTATCTTCTTCTATTTTTTCTCTAATTCTTCTTACTGTAACATCTACCGTACGTACATCGCCATAATACTCATATCCCCATACTTTTTCTAAAAGCATTTCTCTTCTAACAACTTGTCCTGGTTGTTGTGCCAAATACCTTAATACCTCAAATTCTCTTAATGTCAAATCTATGTATTCGTTTTTTATTCTTAAGGCAAATTTTTCCAAATCTAATACCATGTCTCCAATTACTATTTTGTTTTTACTAATTTCAATATCGCCATTTTTTCCTTCAGAAATTGCTTTTTTTACAGCCATGTTTGCTTCTACTTTTCTTAGATTTGCTTTAACCCTAGCCATCAATTCTCTTACGCTAAACGGTTTTGTTATGTAGTCATCTGCTCCTAACTCTAGTCCTAATATTTTATCTATTTCTTCTCCTTTAGCTGTTAACATCAAAATAGGAACATTTAGCGACATTTTGATTTTTTTACATGCCGTTAAACCATCTTGTTTAGGAAGCATAATGTCCAATAGTATTAGATCTGGTTCTTTAGCTAGTGCAATATCTACTGCTGAAAGTCCATCTTCTGCTACTAAAATATCATATCCTTCTCTTTCAAGATTATGTACTAATAAATTTACAATGTTTGCTTCATCATCAACTACAAGTATTTTCTTTTTATCTGCGTTTAATGTATTTTCCAATTTAATTCACCCTTCCTTTTTACATTTTGAAATCATTATATATCATTTGTTTAATTTAGACAAGTTTTTTTTATAAAAAACTTTTTAAGTTAACTGTTTAGCCTAAAACTTCCGCCTCCTTAAGTATAGTATATCTTTTAAAAAGTGAACGACAGCAATTACGAGGCCCATGGAGTCTTCAATGTCCACAACTTAAGTAAAAGGATTGTATATGTAGGGGCGAACATCGTTCGTCCGAAACTAGAGGAGTTTGATAAAATTATTGAAAAACGAGATAATTATAGTGCAGGACGAACAATGTTCGCCCCTACAACATTAACTGTTAACAAACTAGAAATTTTTTTTGAAAAACTATTGCATAATATCATAAATTTGGATATGATAATTTTAGGAAATTCCGTTATTGAAAAGTGGAATTTCCTAAAAGAAGAATGAAGATGTATATTAATAAGAAACTCAAAGCCATCTGTTATTTATTAAATCCAAAAACTTTAAGCCTTTCAGTTTCTTCATCTGACAATGCTTTTATCCATTTTGCAAATCCGTCTATATCATTATTACTTAAATACTCAAAATATTTTACTCTATCTTCTTCTTGAATAACAACAGGAGGAAGATTATTTTTAAGTAATTCGTAGTTTATAAGTAATCTACCTGTTCTTCCGATTTCCGTCTTCAAAAGGATGTATACTTTCAAACTGTATGTGATATTTAGCAATCTTCTGGAATATATCCTCTATATCATTATTATAATTTGAAGTAAAGTACATTATTAAATTGGGTACTTTTTCGGCAGGAGGTGGCAAATGCTTACTACCACGAATATATACTTGCGTTTCCCTATATCCACCTGTATTTAATATATTTTTATTAATTTTTTCATTAATTTTTTTTATAAGTTTTTCATCAAAAAGAGATTCATTCTTTATATTGTCGAAAACTAATTCTAATGCCTCTTTATGATTAATTATTTCATATATTTCTCTGGGTTTTCTATTTTGTATTCTAAAACTGTTATCATTATATAAAACGGCATAGGTTTCAGCATAAGTAAGGGTACTTCCCTCTATTGCATTTGAATGGTAAGTATTTCTTGTAACAAAATCTTCAAGATAATTATTGTTACTTAATAAAAATTCAAGTAGTTGCTTATTAGTCATTTGCTACACCTTCCCTTTTTTTATTTTATATATTATATCATGAAAATTAATTTTTGTATCATATTTTGTTTTATTTGTGTGTTTTATAATAATTCTATTGGTATCATATTATTTTCTTTATCTATCGGAAACAAGTCTTTTGTCATACATATAACTCCACCATTTCCTATATTCAATCCAAATTTCTTAACAATATCGAAATGTTGTATGGAATCTTTATTTGGGTTACTGCTCTTTTTTACTTCAATAGGATATACAGTTCTGTTATATATAATTAGTAAATCAATTTCTCTTTTTTTATTATCTCTATAATAATATAAATATCTTTTTACATCTAATCCATTATTAGCAAAAGATTTTATTATTTCAGTAATTACAAATGTTTCAAATATTGATCCGTTAAATGGGCTCTTTTCAAGAGTTATGCTATCTGTATACCCTGCTAAATAGCAAGCAAGACCTGTATCCATAAAATATATTTTAGGAGTTTTCACAATTCTTGCAACTGCATTATTTGAATATGGATGTAACAAATATATAATTCCTGTACTTACTGTAATAGAAAGCCAATTATTGGCTGTATTATTGGTTATTTCTACTTCTTTACATATATCGTTTAAATTTAATTCTTGTCCTGTTCTTACTGCAAGGCTTTCAATAAATTTTAAGAATTTCATTTCATCTTCAACATTTATTAATTTTCTAACATCCCTTTCCATATATGTTCTCAAGTAACTGCCGAAGAACTGCTCTCTATCTGTTTTATTATCAAATAGCTCTGGATAACTTCCTTTAAAAATTAATTCATATACTCCGGGCTAGTGTCATTTTGTTTATTTGTTTTTTCTTCTTTAAAATTTCTAAATCTGGTAAAAATATACCTTCATTTTCAAATCCATAAATTTCTCTTAATGAAAGTCCATATAAATCTAATAAACCCACCCTCCCAGCTAAACTTTCAGTAATATTTTTCATTGTATCAAATGGCTGTGAACCAGTTAAAAAATATAATCCATTGTGCTTAATTCCTTCTTCCTTAAAACTTTTAAGTCTTGCATTGTCAACAACAATTTTTATATATGATAATATATCGGGTGCATATTGAAACTCATCTATAATAACCGGTGTTTCAAGAGAATTGATAAATATTTCTGGATCTTCAATCGCTTGTTTACGTGTCTTTAAATCATCTAGTGAAACTTTATTTATTTTTTGATTTGTAATTTCTTCTAAATGTGCAAGTAGTGTAGACTTCCCAACTTGTCTCGCCCCAGTTACCATTACAACTGGGAAACCATTTGCAACTTTTTCTAACTCTTTTTCTATATTTCTTTTTATATACTCTCTCATAACATTGCCTCCACTATTTATAGTATACACTTTCTCAAATAATATTGCAATAGATTTTGGTACAAATTTGCAATGCTATTGCAAATTTGTACTATTGTTTGGTTTGTATTCATACATGCAAAAGACGAAGGTGCAGGTTAACGCACTTTCGTCTTTTGGGGTTGGTTGATTTAGATTGTTAAATTAAAAGCATGTTGCCGAAAATTGTGTAGTTAGATAGTTCGACAATTTTCCAAAAGTTCCGCCAATATAATTAAGATCATAACCAGAAGGGAAAATTGCATTAAATACACTTTTTACCGAATTGTTTGTTATTGATATAGGGAAGCCGTTTATTAGTACACCGTCTTGCAATGTTACTATATTATTGCTCGATGCAGCTCCATTTTTCTGCCAACCAATAACTGAACTAATACCTATCAAATTTTGATTTCCACTATCAGCATCTGCAACGCTCATAACTGGGTAATCATTAGTTAAAACTATATAATTATTCATTATTAAAATAGAATATCCTTGTGAGAAAGTATTATAATAAGTAATATCACCAGAATAACTATAAGAACTATACGCATTAGGAATGCTGTAGTGAATATATACACCTTTTTGCCCTTTTAACTCAGCAGGTACAGGCAAGTTGTTAAAAATATTTCCTCCAACAAAATCGTTGGTATTAGTAGGGTTTGATCCAGTAGTAGCATACGGAGATGTTTTAATGCCATCATTATTTGGTGATGTTAAGAATGTGAATGGCATTTGTCCAGTGGTACTCCATAAAGCTTCATTAGTGATTGGTCCTACATATACACAACTCGTACCATCATTTACTAGCAATTGAGTGCTGTCGTCCATTGGTGTAAATAAGCTTGCATCAGGTACTAATACTGTTCTAAAACCATATGGATAATATGACTTATAAGTAGCATTACATGTTATATCAAATATGTCACGTATAGATCCCTGTCCCCATCTTTGGTCTGTACTCATAGCAGCTCCTCTTGCAAGTTGTGCTATTATATCTGAACCACCATACCAACCGCCTATAACTCCATAACTTCCTCCCGTAAATTGTGCTGTTTCCTGCATTGCATCTCCAGTATAGTTATAGGTATAATATCGATCCCATCTTGTAGTATACACATTTTTATATTGTAATGGTGCAGACACTATATTGGATATGCGTGGGTAATTGTAACCGAAATTGGCTTGTAATGCCGTACTCCAATATGCTGCCACAGCTTCATCTTTTCCTCCTGCCATGTCGTATACCCCTGTTACATTTCCTGTTGTACTAGGACTAGTACTTTTTATATAGTCTTTTCCTGTTATACTGCTTCCCTTATTTCCATCTACTAATCCAGGAGCTATTCTTTGTCCGTTCACTCCATATTGACTATGTGCTAAATATGCTGCTGCTCCCCATTCTGTATTTTTCATCATATGTGAATTTGTTGTTGTTGAATCGAATCCGAAATTAGGGTTTAAAGATACAGTTGCTGCTATATTAAATGCATTATTACCCATATTAGGTTGATAACTAATTGCCCCTGGCTTGCTTGAGCCATCTTTCCCAGCTTCAAATTTTGACATCCAGAATCCTGGTAGTTCTGTTGTCCATCCTCCTGCTGCCGGATTACCTGTAAACGCTGATTCTACAATGTATCCTTGTGCTGATAAATCTGCCCATTTTGTTCCATCTGTTGCATCATATGATATTCCATCTAAGAACTTTATATCTATCTTTCCGTTTTTAGTTTGTGCATTATTTGCACTTGGTTGAGTATATAATGGATCTACATAGTAAGTAATTTTATATGCATATCTTGGGATCCATACCCAGTAACTTCCATCATTTGACATTGCATTTGCCCAGTTACTTGTATTTGGTGTTGCTCCATTTGCTGTTACATCTGTATAGTTATACCAATTTGAATCATCTGCTGTTGTTTGTATAACATTTCCTGCAGTATCCCATTTTATTGCTGTCATTCCTTGCATTAATATTGGTGCATTTACTTCACTTGGGAATTTCGTTCCTGGTAATGGTAATGCTTCTGTTACTTCTTGTTTAACTGGTGCTGTCGCATCTCCTGTTACATATAGTACCATTCTGAATGTTGTTACTGCATCTAGGGTTGAGCCGTCTTTAAAGCCTCTGTATCCTGCTTGTGATGAGTCTCCTCTATCTGTGCTTACTCCTCCTCTATATGCTACTTGTCCATTTGCATTCTTTTCTGTTGTCCATTCCCAGTTTCCTCCTGCTAGTCCAAATATGTTTTTAGCTTGGGCATTTGTTCCATATGTGCTGTTTGAGTAGTCGCCCCAGTTTGTACTATCCTTTATTATTCCGTCTTCTCCTATTGTTGCTCCTGTCATATCTGTTCCTGTTGATATCCATTTCATTACTGTATCCCACTG
>WRFS01000028.1 GCA_009778695.1 Oscillospiraceae bacterium | reverse complement strand
GAATTGTCATCCTGAACCACTTCTTACAAAGCCTTGCTATGAAGGATCTCATATTTCGTGAGATTCTTCGCAAGTAAAATCTTCGTAGAAAGACTCAGAATGACATTGCAGGACACCCTCTTTTATTACGTTATAGGAAAATCAAATATATAAATTATGCAGGAAAAGGAGGAAATTTTTCAGATGAACAAATTAATAGTATTAAAACAACATGATAAATCATATCCAGAAGCGTTTTCAATCATGCAACAAAAGCCAGAAAAAATATATTGCATAGGTGATATAAATTTATTAAACAAGCCAGCGTATGCAGTAATAGGCACAAGAGATTGCAGTCTTTATGGAACTAAGGTTGCAATGTCAACAGCAGCGGAATTAGTAAAGAATAATTATGTAGTAATAAGTGGATTAGCGAAAGGCATAGATACATATGCTCATGTTGGAGCACTAAATGCTGCATACAAAAACAAATTGACACAAACAGAAGAATCAATGTATGGCAATACAATTGCAGTTTTAGGTTCAGGGTTCAATAATATTTATCCATCGGAAAATAGTAAACTTGCTAAACAAATTGTAGATAATGGTGGATTACTAATTTCTGAATATGCACCAGATATTGTTGCTAAACCAACATTTTTCATAAGAAGGAATAGTATTATTGCGGCATTATCCAAGGGAGTAATTGTTGTAGAAGCAAAGAAAAAAAGTGGCACATTTACCACTGTTGATTATGCATTAGAATATTGTAAGGAAGTATATGCTGTTCCAGGAAATGTATTGAGCCCAAAGTCCACTGGAACCAATCAATTAATAAAAGAAGGTGCAATGGTATATACAGGAATAGACGATTTATACATCTAACTGGTATAGTATATAATTATTGTATAGCCTTTGAAAGTAATCTAACTTTATTTTTAGTTTTGTAATACCTAAATGTTTCAGCCAAAGTACAATATTTGTCAACGAAACAAACTATGTAACTCTCTTTATATTTAGGCAATATAACAGTTAGGGGCCACATATGTTTCACAATAATATCTTGTTCTTTTATTGATAAATTTGTAACTTCTAATGAATTTTCTAATGCTGTTCTTGGATGGCTAAAACCGTGATACGGTTGTCTTTCATTACTTTTTTTACGCCAGTCATATAAAAATAAATCATGTAACATGCCAGAACGTGCGGCGGCTTTATAATCCAACTTAAGTTTTTTACAAATTAAGTAACTTATATATGATACTTGCAAACAATGTGCGAAACGAGATGTATTATAATGTTGCCTATAATTTTTTAATTCTTGTACTTTACAGTTTTCTGTTAAATCTTTTATTATATGTAAAAATTCTTTATCATTAATCATTTTCTTTAAAACCTCTTTCGTATTAAATATCACTATCTTCAGTATAACATATAGCATGATGAAATTCAAAGGATTAACCAATTTGTCATGAAAATGTAATATTACTAAACAGTTTTTACATAAATTGCCTGCTCGTGGTAATACAAAACAGTCTGCGTTGCTGTGAGTTTAGTGTTTCATCAATAATTCCAGTATTTGTACAGCATTAGTTGCAGCACCTTTTCTTAAGTTATCTGCAACTACCCATAAATTTAATCCAGAATAAACGCTTTCATCTATTCTAATTCTGCCAACAAAAACTTCATTTTTATTGTTTGCTAATGTTGCTAGTGGGTAAATATTGTTTTTTATATCGTCCATTACAATAACTCCTGGGTAGTTTTTCAATAAATTTACAGCTTCTTCTAGATTTACTTGCTTTTCAAATTCCACATTTATTGCTATACTATGTGAATTCATAACTGGAACTCTCACGGTAGTGGCTGTTATAGGTAAATTTGGTTTATGCAATATTTTTCGAGTTTCATTTATCATTTTCATTTCTTCCTTTGAATAACCATTTTCTAAAAAACTATCTATATGTGGTAGACAGTTATTAAAAATTGGATGTGCAAACTTAATAGGGGGTCTATTTTCAGATGTGTTAATTAAATCGTCAATGCCTTTTTGTCCTGCTCCAGAAACAGCTTGATATGTAGAATATACAATTCTTTTTATAGAATATTTTTCATCTAATGGTTTTAAAGCAACTACACATTGTATAGTTGAGCAGTTAGGGTTTGAAATTATGTATTTGTGTGTTTTTGCATCATTTGGATTTACTTCTGGAATCACCAATGGAACGGTTTCATCTTGTCTGAAACAACTGCTGTTGTCGATTATAATACATTTGTTTTTGGTGGCATATGGCACAAAAATTTTTGCAGTTTCTGAACCTGCTGAAAAAATAGCAATGTCAAAGCCTTCATCAAATGAGGTTTCAGTTAATTTTTGAACTATGTATTTTTGATTTAAAAATTTAATTTCTTTACCAGCTGATTTGGCCGAAGCAAAAAAAACATATTTTTCAACAGGTAAGTTTTTTTCTTCTAATACTTTTAAAATGGTTCTGCCAACCAGCCCTGTTGCACCAACTATTGCCAATTTAACCTTTTTAGTCATAATAAGCCTCCTTAATATAATATATATAATCAAGGAGGAAATATGATTAGATTAAAAAATGTCTTGATTGTATTAGTAATATTGGTGATTGTTGTAACTGCATTAGTATATACTATAGTTAAATTTGGAAATAATATAGCAGTAGCAGTTTCAGGCGGAGTTTTAAGTAATAAAAAAATGGGGTGGGGAGTTAGTCGAGGAAAAAATCATGCACAGCCAAGTTTAGGCAAGTACGAGCAAATTATTGAAAAATATGATGGGATAGCTATGGGAAACCCTAATGATAAAATAGTGTATTTAACCTTTGATGCGGGTTATGAGGCTGGTTATACACCTAAAATATTAGATGTTTTAAAAGCGAATAATGTGAAAGCCACTTTTTTTATTACAGCATATTTTTTAGATAGTAAACCAGAATTAGTTAAGAGGATGCTAGATGAGGGGCATATTGTTGGAAACCATTTAGTTAGAGCGATAATGTACGCAAGTTAAGATTAATGAAACATAGATGGGTAGCCTATTTCGAGAAATTTACTTTAGTTGAAAAACTAGAGTTTTTTTGTTTGGATTAGTTAGCACCTTCGTGTACATAATGGGACAAGTTGTCTGAAAAGCAAAAAAATATTGTCGTAAGTTGATTATTTAATTACCACGAAAAGTATCAAATAATTGCCACGAATTATATCAAAAAAGTACAATTTATTTAAAAGTGGTGCCAAAAACGTGAAGATTTGTATCGAAAGTGGTATCGAAAACGTGAAATTTTTGTAAAAAGTGATACAAAAAATATTGAAAAGGAATGATATATATAATATTTACAAGAGATGAGGCTCGTAAGAAGTTATGCTTATCAAAAACAACAGCTGTGAAGGCATTTAAAAAGAAGAGAAGGATAAGATTGACGAAAATTTTATTAAATTGTGTGGAAATATTTAGATTTTATTGGTATAATACTTAATGTGAATGTATATCACGTGGAATTAATTATAGGAGATGGTATAGATGAATAATGCAATAACTGTAAAAGATTTAGAAGATATAAGGCAAAAGGCTTTAAAAGCAATAAGAGATACAGTTGGTCCAGTTGGTTTAATAAAATTTATGCAAATGTACAGTAATGGAGAAGGCGATTATACAAAAGAAAGACGAGAAAAGTTAAAAAATTTTGATGAACAAGATTATTTGGATTTTTTAAAAGAACGTGGAGAAATATAATTAATCTTTTGAAACATAGTGATATAGACCATCATTTTGTAATTGTAAAGAAAAATAGCCTTGCTGCTTAGAACTAAAATCTACTAGCTCTTTTGGAATATCATATTTATCAAAAGTGTTTGGTTCATAACAGGAAACGTACTTATCCTCAATTTCATTGATTTCAAGTTTAGTATTTTGGGGAAGTTTGCTTAATTGGTGTAGGGCATCAGATTTGTTGAGATAATTTTGTAATTCATGAATAAAATTATCAATAAAAGTATCTTTGATATTTGAATGAATTGATTTGTCTAGATTGTGTAAGCTGTCGTTTAGCTTATTACCAATAGAATTGAAAAAGTCTAGTTGCATAAGTTACCTCCAGAATTAAAATATTAAGATAGAATAAAAAAATTTATGAATTTAAATTAAGGTTATTATAATATAGAAACATGAAAAAATCAATATAAATTATGTAAATAAATTTATTTTAGTAAATTGTGTGGAAAATTTTAGTTTTTATTGATATAATACTTATAAAGTTATAGATTAAGATGGTTGAAGGAGAGATATTAATGAGTAATAGGTTTATAGCAGAGACAACAAATGCGGATTTTAAATCTAATCTTGAAGTTGCAAAACCAAAAAGTTGGTTAAAATCAATATCGGCATTCGCAAATCGGAATAGGTGGAAGTTTATACTTTGGAATTGACGATGAGACACATGAAGCAATTGGAATAGAAAATCCACAAAGTGAAATAGATAAAATTAGTGAATTAATAAAAATTAAAATTACACCTATGGTAAATTTTATAATAAGTATTATTCAAGAAGGAAATAATAATATAATTAAAGTATCAGTAGATAGTGGTTCAGAAACGCCTTATTATTATATAAATGAGGGAACTCGAACAGCATATATTCGCATGGGTAATGAAAGCGTCCAAGTGGCAGACCATATTTTACATGAACTAATTTTAAAAGGCAGAAGACAAACATTTGATGCAATGGTTACGGATAAAAAGGTAAAAGATGTGAGCTTTTCGTTGCTTAGAGCTACCTATAAGCAAGAGACACGTAAGGACTTTAATGAAGAAAAAGATATAGTTTCCTTTGGACTAGCAACTGATGATGGGAGATTAACATACGCAGGTATATTATTCTCAGATCAATGCGATTTATATCAATCAAAAGTAGTTTGTACTAGATGGAATGGATTAAATAAAGCATCTCGGAGTAGTGGATGCAGTTGATGATGTGAAGTATAAAGGAAATTTAATTTATCTTAGACAAAGTTCTTTTGATTTTGTAAGAAAACATAGTAAGACAGCATGGAGAAAAACACCAAATGGAAGAATTAATTATCCAGAGTATAATGATGATGCGGTTTTAGAAGCTATAACTAATCGGATTAATTCATAGGCAATATAACATAATAGGCTCAGAAATACACATTGATATTTTTGACGATAGATTAGAAATATATTCTCCAGGAGGAATGTTTGATGGTTCAGTAATACAAGAAAGAGATTTATGCAGGGTACCATCAGTTAGAAGGAATCCAGTTCTTGCAGATATGTTTGAAAGATTAGACTATATGGAGCAAAGAGGAAGTGGATTTCAAAAAATGCTTGATAGTGTAAAAGATGCGAAAAATCTTCAAGTTTATTCGGATCCTACAACATTTGTAGTTATTTTTAAGAATATGAATTATAACAATGAGGAACTGAAAAAATTAATAAAAATTAAAAATAATGAGCTTTTAAATGAACCTTTAAATGAGCTTTTAAATGAACCTTTAAACTTGACAGAAATAGAAGATAGGATCTTAAAATTGATACAACAAAATTCAAAGATTAAAAAAGAGGAAATGAGTGATATATTAAACGTTTCATTGAGCACAGTAAAAAGAAATATTGATGCTTTAAAAGATAAAAGATTTTTAGAACGAAAAGGGTCAAAAAGGACGGGGTATTGGGAAATAATAGAAAAGTAACATTAAAGGAATAAAGAGTTTCAAATAAAATAGTAGCGAAAATATTAAAAAAGTAAAGAAACTTTAGTGAAGAACTAGAGTTTTTTTATGCGGAAAACATATCAATTTTCGGAACGAAAAATTGATATGTAGCAAAATGAAATTTTGCTCGAATCGGGTAGGTCATACTTGGTACTTCCGATTAGCCAGCATAGTCTTTAGACCCCCCTGTTTAGGGATAACTCCATAAAACCCATTTGCTCGCTGAGAGAAGAATTTTTGAAAAGGAGATGAAAATATAATGCCAATTATTGATGAAGGATCCGATAAAATATTTCTTTCGTATAAGAAGATTTTGTATAGATTAAATAATGAAAATATTACAAGAAAAGATGGAGCAAAAATTACAGAAATGGATTTAAGAAAAGCTATTATAGTAATGTTAAAGAAACACCTAACATGTAGATGGAGAAGATACTATTTTTGTAAAAATACTAGAAAAAAGTCGCTTTTTATGATATAAATATAAAAAAGAAGGAGAAAAGTTGTGATAATGAGCAAAGCACAAGAAATCTCGTTGTTTTCGCCTAAAATGATGCGACAAGAAAAAAGAATATAGTAATAAATAAAATAACAGACTCTTTTAATAGGTTCTTTAGTATATCAAGTAGTAAGTTTTAAGATAAAGGAGATATAATGGGCGGAATAAGTGTATTATTATTGCAAGGACTTTTCTTGATCCTTTTAGTTTTGGCTGTGGTGGGAGCCATAGGATTAATTACTCTAATTACAGGAATAATTATAAATATCCGTTCTTTAATAAAGAAAAAGAAAAAAAGCATTCCTGCTATTGTTACTATTATAATTGGCTCTGTCTTAATGATTCCGATTACAGTATTATTAGTTTGGGGAACAATAAGCACCATACATCAAAATAAAGTGGATAGAGAAGCTATGGGAGAATTAGCATACAGCATAGAACAGAATGATATGAGCAAATTAGACACTTTACTCTCAAATGGAGCAAATCCAAACGTAGATATAACATATTTTGGAAATCAAGACACTCCTTTAGGAGTTGCATATGCAAAAGGTAACATGGAAGCAATAAAAAAACTTTTGGATGCTGGAGCAAATCCAAACACAGTAGATAAAAATGGCAATTCGCTTTTACTTATTGGGCTTGAGTGGGATACAAATGAAGAATCCAATAATTATATTGCTAGAGCAAAATTATTAATAGACTATGGAGCAGATGTAAAAGTGAAAAGTAAAAATGGTATTGTTGATGAGAATGCTACTACTTTAATCTTACTTGCTGATAATGCGAGTTCAAGTATTGCAACATCAGATGAATTTATTGAATTAGCCAATATTTTATTGGAAAAAGGTGTAGATATAAATGCACAAAATTCAAACGGAGAAACAGCATTGATTAAAGCATGTAATTCGGTTAAACCAAATACAGACTTTATTAAGTTTCTACTTGAAAAAGGAGCAGACAAAAATATAACAGATGATTGGATTCATGCAGATAATCCAGGTGTTATGTATAATGCATTAGATTATTTTAAAAAAGTTTATGAGGATAGTACTTATGTAGCAAAAGATGATAATTACTATGAGATATTAAAAATGTTAGAATAAGATAGTAGGAGGAGTTCATCATGAAAATTGATTTTCATATACACGGAAAAGTATGTAAAAAATATGAATTATAGTTCTGTTATTTCTCCAGATTTAAGAATAAAAGCAAAAAGTCATACTATAATAAAAGGTTATATAGCTGATATTGTCTATAATAGAGGGGGTTTTGAAAGAATGGATATTAATATAGAAAACACAATAAGTAAAGAATTAGAAGCATTTCGAAAGTTTAAAAAGAACTACATATTTAACCCAAAAAACATAGAAGAAATAAATGGTAAGTTATATTGCGATAATATGACTTTATTAGACGATGAAGGAAAAGAAATTGGAATTTGTGATAACTGGATAAATGTTGGTTACAAAATAAAAGGACCATTTTCTAAAGTGCTATCAAATTTATTCCCATATGAATTTGTATTTAGAGGTCAAAAGTTAAATAGTATAGAAACTTTTTTTCAAGGAATTAAATTTAAAGATAAAAACATACAAAAATATGTATTTAAATATAGTGGTTTAGATTCAAATAATATAAAGGTTGCTAGTGATTATGATTGGAAAACAACTGGTGAAATATACTGGCAAGGAGAACCAATAAATAGAAATGGCGAAGAATATTATGACATAATTGATGAATTATATATTTCAGCAATACAAAACCCTTTATATAGACAAGTTTTGAAGAATTGTGATAAATACATATTGCATTCTATTGGTGAAATAAAGACAGAGAATACTGTTTTTGCACGATGTGAGTTTGAATTTCAGTTAAACTGTTTAAAAGATTTTTTAAGAAGTGAGTAGGAGATATTTATATTATGGAAAAAATCAAATTAAGTGAGTTTGATGTAATGGGTATTTTCTCGTTACAAGATGTACATGGAATAGAAAAATATGTAACAAGACTTTCAGATAATGAATATTTATCTAGGTCTGCACAGTATTATGGTGCAAGAAGTTATACGGATTTATCCGATGCTCGAGAGGAATTAAAGCGAGTTTTAACTGGTGAAAGAAGTAAAAGGGATTTCGTAATTTTAGAAAATATGCTTAATTGTTCAGCTTAATTATCCGGGGCACAAATTATTGGAACATGCAATAGATAATTTGAAAATATCTGGATTAAGTTATGTAGAATATCTTAAATCTAAAAGTTATAGACATCCCAATATTGCAAATGATTTTATGGGGTCGATTTTAAGAAGTGAATTTTACGCTGAACCATTGGGAATTAATTTATATAATGATGAAAGACTGAAGAAAACTGCAAGAGATATGAATACTGCAATGAAAAGTGTAATAATTGATTTAACAAATAGAGATAAAAACAGAACTGATTCACAAGATTTTGCGAATGACTTTTTTAGAAGTGTTTATGTAGAAAGTGATGATACGCTTCAAAGAGTACAAAAAGCAGTGACTCGTAATAATAACATAGAAGGTAATAATGATATAGAACACTAATAAAAATGGCTTCTAAATGGGGAAATATATGAGAGAGTATTTTGTAAAATTAAAATATTTTAAAAAAGTTTTAGTTCACTACCTTAAAAATAGGCATCCAAGTGTCGAAACAAGTGATAGGAGATTCCTTCATTCACTTATCAAAAATAAGTGAATCGTACATTGAAAACTGAATACACAATCATCAAACACATATAAGCGTGTAAACTCGTGTTTGATGATTTAGTAATAATTTTTCACATTAGTAATAAATTTAAAGGGGGGACAACAAAAAGGAGGGAAGCTATGGTCAGAGACGAAACCAAAACACAAACCAATACAAAAGCAAAGATAAAATATGGGGGGAAGGATTTGAAGAAGCTACTCTCTGAATTAATAGAAGAAAGATATGTGCTTCTAATTAATAATAAATAAATGTGAAGTGCCAGGAGGTAAAATGAGTGGAATAAGTAGTTATAAGCGGAGCAAACTCTCTGGAGAATCATCAAAGCTTGTTACTAAGGGAGAGGCCATGCGGGTCTAGCTGTAATAAAAAACTTAGAGTAGCAAAATATATTCGTTTATCACGAGAAGATGGGGATGATAGAGAAAGTGAAAGTGTTGAAAACCAAAGGCACATTCTTGACAGATATATCAGAGAAAATGAAGAGTTTATGGAGATGGGAGAGTATATTGATGATGGATATTCAGGAACAAATTTTGATAGACCAGGATTCAATAGAATGCTTAAAGATATTGAGGCAGGGAAGGTAGATTGCATTATAACTAAGGATTTATCAAGGTTTGGAAGAGATCATATTGATACAGGATATTATCTTGAAAGGTTTTTACCCAAAAACAATATTAAATACATTGCAATTAATGATAATGTAGACACATCAAAGTCAGATGGTATGCAGTTTCTAACTTTTAAACTTAGTTTTAACGATTACTATGCACAAGATATATCAACCAAAATAAAGAGTGTTAAAAGAGAGAAACAAAAAAATGGGGAGTACCAAGCAGGAATACCGCCATATGGATACTTAAAAGACCAGACTAAGAAAAATCATTTAGTACTAGACCCAGTTGCAGCACCAATCATAAAAGAAATATTTGATTTATATGTCAACAAAGGAATGTCTACTATCAAGATTGCAGATCTTTTTAATGAAAGAGGACTAACACCGCCAGGCATTCATTTACAAATTCCTACATTTATAAAACAACAAAAACAAGGCAAGAACTTTGTTTGGTTAAGATATCAAGTTGGGAAAATACTAAAAAGTGAATACTATATAGGAACTGTGGTAGGGAAAAAATCCGAGACAATAAGCCACAAGTTGAAGAATGTTAGGAGTTTTAGAATAGAAGACCAGATAAAGGTAGAAAACAAGCATGAGGCAATTATAGATAGAGAAATTTGGGAGAAGGCACAAGAACGATTAAGTGGATTCAAAAGAGTTCGTGATAGAAAATATGACCACCCTTTAAAAGGATTAGTATTTTGCGCAGAATGCGGAAACAAAGCTACTTTAAGATGTAGAGAAGCAACACGAAAGAATGGAAATATTTGGAGAATAACAAACTTTATTTGTTCAAAAAGAAATAATTACATAGGACTTTGCGATTGTAAGCAAATAAATGCAAAACTGATTATGAATGCTGTAAGAACGGCTATAGAAAAGGAAATACATAAAGTGAATTTTTCTAAAAGTGAAATTGAAACAATGTATTCAGAGGCAGAAAAACGAGCTAGGACAAAGAAATCAGTTGTAGAGTGCAGAATTGCTGAGCTAAACGAAAACTTACATAAAAAAGAAAAAGAGTTAGACATTGTTTATCAAGATAGAATAAATAATATAGTTACAGCGGACTATTTTCAAAAATACTACGAGAAAACAGAAAAGGCAGTAAATTCAATAAAAGATGAGATAAAAAAGGAAGAAGCACAGTTAATAAGTGCAAAAAGAGAAACAAAGAAAACAACATATATAGAAATTGAAGATGTAGTAACTGAGTTTTTGAAAATGGAGAATCCGCCAAAGGAAGTTTTTATAAAATTGATAGATAAAATTTACTTTGATAAGGACAAAAATATTGAAGTAAATCTGAATTTTGAACAAGTATTATGTATGGTTTCGTAATGGTACACTATCGTGATTACAAACCACACGGTTAACCACTATTCAATGCCGACTTTAAGTGACGATAAAATAAAAAAAGAAATTCAAGATTTGCATGTCGCAATATACGATAAATTTGGTTATGAAATGAAATATTTTAGACCACCTAAAGGAGAGTTTAGTGAGCGTACACTGGAAATTACAAGAAGCTTAGGATATACCTCAGTCATGTGGTCTTTAGCTTATGATGATTATACTGAAAGTGCCCAAGCGAAAGGGGATGATTACGCCAAGTCAATGATACTAAACAACATACATCCAGGTGCAGTAATATTATTACATAGCACGTCTAAAATAAATGCGGATGTTTTGGATTATTGTATAAAAGAAATTAAAAATATGGGATATGAATTTAGAAATATTGATCAATTTGTAAAATAAATTTCTCAATTTATGTAATCAGTTTTTTTTGTAAGCATTCAATAAGCAAATTAACACCGTCATGAAAACCGACTAGAATAATATTTTTTACTATAATAGCCAGATTCTTCTCTTAGAGTTTCTGTTAATTTTTCTATTGTATTAAATAGATTTTCTCTTACTTCTATAAAGCCATCTGGAACATTATTAATTGCTTTCAGCACATTATCATACGTTTTTGTACTTTTTTTTACAAGTGATTTTTCGTAATCTGTAACTTGAGCCAGCTTGTCTTCTCTTGCATAAAATAGAGAATCAATAATACTTTCGTTCAAACAATCTGATATTTCAATGTATTTATTCATATATTTATCCTTTCTGCATACGGTATACAGTATGTATTATAAAATAATAAAAGGCACTTGTCAATACTTTTTATACACTATACCGTATATGTTTTATTTTTTAATTTGATATAATTATAAAAAATTTGTAGAAAGTTGGTAAAATATATGTTATTAGCAGATGCAGTTAGAAAAAGAATAATAAAATTAGCAAAAGAAAGAAAAATTACACTTAATAAACTGGCTACGTTATCAGGGATTACATATTCAACATTAAATACATTCATGCTGAAAGAAACAAATAATCCTACAATATCGACTTTATTACATATATGTGAAGGATTAAATATAGAACTGAAAGAATTTTTTGATGATGTTGTTTTTAGAGATGTAGAAGGGGATTAAATCATGTTGTGCTGAAACATTAAAAAATCATGAAAAAAATGGTAGAATTATGGTAGAATAGTTGGAAAATCTTGACTTTTTCACTAAAATGGTGTATAAATGGTATAGAACAAAAGAGAATGAAATAAAATAAATATTAAGATAGGAGGAATTTTATGTTTCAGGAATATGTTTATAATAACCCAATGGCTAGAGGAAATATGAATCATGGCACAATGTCAAATCAAATGGTTAATTTTAATGGACATAATATGGCTGGCGTGCTTGCCATAGTTTTTGGAATTTTTCTTATTATAGGATTGATTAGTTTAGCCATAACAGTAATTACAATAGTTTCACAATGGTTTGTTTTTAAAAAAGCAAAAAAAGAAGGTTGGGAAGCAATTGTGCCAATCTATAACCTAATCGTTTTATATCAAATAGCAGGAGTTTCACCTTGGCTATTATTAATCTACCTTGTTGGCTGGGTTCCAATAATAGGATGGTTAGCAGTAATAGGTTTAAGTATTTATCACAGCATAATGTTAGCTAAATCATTTGGAAAAACACCAGGATTTGGAATAGGAGTATGGTTATTGCCGTACGTATTCTATCCAATAATTGCATTTAGCAAAAATATAAATTATGTTGAACCAGCTGGAGAACAGACGAAAGCAAAAGTAGGAGAAGTAGTTAAATCAGCGAAACCAGTAGCAAAACCTAAGCCAGAAAAAGAAACAGTAGTAGAAGCAACCATAGTAGACGAATCAACTTCTGTGAAAAAGGCAAT
The DNA here is from genome assembly GCA_009778695.1 of Oscillospiraceae bacterium. GTDB lineage: Bacteria > Bacillota > Clostridia > TANB77 > CAG-508 > WRFS01. The sequence goes on along the minus strand of WRFS01000028.1, from coordinate 11,952 downwards.
TCCAATAGAAGAAGAGACTACAGTAAAAGAAAACACAGAGGAAAATGGCGAAGAAAATAAGTAATTTGACATTTTGGGTAAAACAAAGTATAATATACCTATTGTGTTTATAGTTATATAGTACTAACCTAAAAAAATCTGTTAGACTTAAGGAGAACGGTCATGAAAAAAGATTAGTACTAAAAAGGGCATCCTGGAAATGGGTGCCCTTTAAATTGTTTTTATTAGTCAGTTACCGTTAATGCTTTAGCTTAAAACTTCCGCCTCTTGAGTATAGTATAGCTTTTAAAAAGGTTCCTCCAAGTCTCTGGGGACTCCATGGGCCTCATAATTGCTGTCGTTCACCTTTTTAAAAGCTATACTATACTCAAGAGGCTACTTTACTGAAAAGGGTTAACCAGTAGTTGTATGTGTATTCTTTTTAATCTTGCTATTGAAAAAACGTATAAAGTGTGATATAAAATAAACATAAATATTTAGGAGGCACATGATGAACGAAGATAATCAAAACATACAAGAAGAATTGGATGAAAATCATTTAATAAAAATTAGAAAAGAAAAGTTGGAAGAATTGCAGCAAAAGAACAAAAACCCTTTTAGCATAACAAAATATAATGTAACACATAAAAGCCAAGACATAAAAGAAAACTTTGATAAGCTAGAACAAAAAGATGTTACAATTGCAGGAAGAATTGTAGCAAAAAGAATTATGGGAAAAGCATCTTTTTACCATATTCAAGATTCACAAGGAAAAATTCAAAGTTATATAAGTGTGAATGATTTAGGTGAAGAAAATTATGCAGAGGTAAAAACTTTCGATATAGGAGATATTATTGGAATCGAAGGATTTGTTTTCAAAACAAGGACGGAAGAAATTTCAATCCATGCAAAGAAGGTTGTTTTGCTTGCAAAATCATTAAGACCACTACCAGAAAAATTTCATGGGTTAAAAGACACAGATTTAAGATATAGACAAAGATATATAGACTTAATTGTAAATCCAGAAGTAAAAGATACTTTTGTAAAACGAAATAAAATATTGAAAAGTATAAGAAGTTTCTTAGATGAAAAAGGATATTTAGAAGTTGATACGCCAATATTAAACGTAATACCAGGAGGAGCAGCAGCTAAACCTTTTAAAACACACCATAATACATTAGATTTAGAAATGTATTTAAGAATTGCAAATGAATTGTTTTTAAAAAGGCTTATAGTTGGTGGATTTGATAAAGTATATGAAATGGGCAGGATGTTTAGAAATGAGGGTATTTCTATAAAACATAATCCTGAATTTACAAACATAGAATTATATTCAGCATATGAAGATTATAACGATATGATGAATTTGGCAGAAGAATTAATTTCAACATTGGCAAAAGAAATTTTAGGAACTACAAAAATAAATTATCAAGGAACAGAAATTGATTTAACTCCAAACTGGAAAAGAGTGAGTATAACAGATAGCATAAAAGAAGTAACAGGTATTGACTTTAATACAATAGATACAGATGAAGAATCTGTAAAAGTAGCAAAAGAATTAGGATTAGAAATTGACCTTAAAAAAACAACTAGGGGAGCAATTATGATGCTAATTTTCGAAGAAAAGGTGGAAAAAACATTAATTCAGCCAACATTTGTATGCGATTATCCTGTAGAAGATTCACCATTAACAAAAAAGAAATCATCAGATAATAGATTAACAGAGAGATTTGAGCTATTCATTTCTGGAAGGGAATACGCAAATGCATATTCAGAATTAAATGACCCAATAGACCAATATGAAAGGTTTGTAGAGCAAGTTAAGGCAAGGGAAGCAGGTAATGAAGAAGCAAATATGATGGATGAGGATTTTATTAATGCATTAGAATATGGCATGCCTCCAACAGGTGGTATGGGTATAGGAGTGGATAGACTAATAATGCTTTTAACAGATTCAGCTTCAATAAGGGATGTAATTTTATTTCCAACAATGAAGCCACTGTTAAAAGAATGAAAAACTTCGTCTAAAGGAGGATATAAAATTGTTTGGTTTTAATTTTGATAAAAGAATACTGTACGGTCTTTTAGCTGTAATGGCATTATATATGATTATGAGTGCAGGTCAAGATGGTATTTTAGGATTTTTATTAGCATTACCAGCTGTATTAATTGCTATATCATTTCACGAATTTGCACATGCATATACAGCATATAAATTAGGGGATGACACCCCAAAAATACAAGGCAGAATAACTCTAAACCCATTTAGACATCTAGATATTATGGGATTTTTGATGTTAATGTTTGCACATTTTGGCTGGGGTAAACCTGTACAGATAAACCCAAATAGATTCGATAGAAAAATCAGTTTGACTGCTGCAGAAGCAATAGTTGCAATTGCTGGACCCATAATGAATTTTATTTTGGCAATTATATTTGCAATAATATATGCTTTGCTTCGTAACAGTATATCGTTAGACTTTTTAAGTCCAGTAATGCAAAGTGCAATTTTAGCTATAGTGTATTATATAGTTGCGTTAAATGTCGGATTAGGAGTATTTAATTTAATACCATTACCGCCATTAGACGGTTCAAAAGTACTGTATCATTTTCTATCATATGATGGAAGGTCATGGTTTGAAAAGAACCAAACTATTTTTTACATTGTGTTTTTAGTTGTATGGATTACAGGAATTGCAGGTGGAATAATTAGTCCAATAGTTGGTGGCATTTTAAGAATGCTAGGTGTTTATTGAAAATAAAAGGGAGATATATGAAAAATCTAATCGTACTAGGAATTGAAACAAGTTGTGATGAAACTTCAGCTGCAGTTGTAAAAAACGGGCGTGAAGTTTTATCTAATGTTATAAATTCACAAATAAAAATACATGAAAAATTTGGTGGGGTTGTGCCAGAGCTAGCCTCTAGGAATCATGTAGATAATATAAATATTGTTGTAAAAGAAGCACTAAAGCAAGCCGATATTGCATTTAATGATATAGATTTGGTGACTTGTACAAGTGGTCCAGGTTTAGTAGGAGCATTGTTAGTAGGAATTTCTTATGCAAAAGGATTGAGTTTTGCATTAAATAAGCCATTACTAGGAATAAACCATATTGAAGGGCACGTTGCTGGTAATTATATTACACATAAAGAACTTGAACCTCCATTTTTATGTTTGATAATATCGGGAGGACACACACATCTGGCTTATGTAAAAGACTACACGGAATTTGAGATTATGGGAAAAACCAGAGATGATGCAATAGGGGAAGCATATGACAAAGTAGCAAGAATAATAGGATTGGGGTACCCTGGGGGACCAAAGATTGATAAACTAGCACTAGAAGGAACCCCTAATATTCGTTTGCCAAAATCGGATGTGGATAATTTAGATTTTAGTTTTAGTGGGATAAAAACGTCAATTTTAAATATGTACAACAAAACCCCTGAAATTAACAAAGCAGATTTATGTATTAGTTTTGAAAAGGTTTCAACAGAGATGTTAGTTGAAAATACGTTAAAAGCATTAGAGCAATTAAATTTGAACACAGTTGCACTAGCAGGAGGTGTTTCGGCTAATTCATACATACGAAAGGCATTTAAAGAATTGAAGGGTATTAATGTATATTACCCAGAAATGCAGTATTGCACGGACAATGCGGCAATGATTGCTTCGGCGGGGTATTATAGATTTATTAATGGAGAGGTATCTGATTTGTCGCTAAATGCCGTGCCGAATTTGAAGTTAAAATAATGAAAAGAGGAGTGGATTTTTTTGAGTATATTTGCAATTTCAGATTTACATTTTGCATTTGACAAAGAAAAACCAATGGATATATTTGGAGAAAATTGGGGAAATCATGAAAAGAAAATACAAGAAAACTGGCAAAATGAGGTAAAGGGAAATGACTTAATATTATTGCCAGGTGATTTATCGTGGGCAATGAATTTAGAAGAAAACTATAAAGAATTTCAGTATTTAGAAAATTTGCCAGGAAAAAAAATTTTATTAAAAGGAAATCATGATTATTGGTGGACGACATTAACTAACATGAAAAAATATCTAGATGAATCTGGTTTTAAAACAATAGAATTACTACATAATAACAGTTTTTTATATGAGAATTACATAATAGCAGGGACACGTGGATGGGTAAGTTCCAATTTAGAGGAAGATGTTAAAATTTTAAAAAGGGAATTAATAAGGCTAGAATTGTCTATTGAGAATGGAATAAGACAATTTGGAAATGATAAAGAAATAATAGTTATGATGCATTACCCACCATTTATCGATAAAAAAATAGGAATTAGTTTTATTGAATTAATGAATAAGTATAATGTAAAAACATGTATTTATGGGCATATACACGGACATTTTGAAAATGTTATTACTAATGTTGAAAATTCTAATATAGAGTTTAAATTAGTAAGTGCAGATTATTTGGATTTTAAATTATTGTTAGTTGAATAGTTATTGTTTAACAGTTTATTCTAAAACTTCCGCCTCTGGAGTATAGTATAGCTTTTAAAAAGGCTCCTCCAAGCCTCCGAAGACTCCATGGGCCTCAAAGGGCTGTCGTTCACTTTTTTAAAAGCTATACTATACTCCAGAGGCTATAGTCAATTTCTTATGAAAGTAGGGAAAAATAACATTGAATACGATTATATTTCCAAGTTTAAATTTAAAATTTAACATTTCAAAAATAGCAATAACAATAGGTAATATACAAATTTATTGGTATGCTATTTTTATTGTTTTAAGCTTTGTATGTGCAATATTATTGTTTAAGAAAAAAGATAATAAGTTTGGCATAAAATTTAACGAAATATTAGAACTCGTAGTATTATTAATCCCAATTTCTCTTATATGTGCAAGAATATATTATGTTTCATTTAATTTAGAATACTATTTATCTAATCCAATTCAAATATTTAATATTCGTTCACGGAGGAATGGCTATATATGGTGGAATTATTGGAGGAGTAATAACTAGTTATATTTTTTGCAGGAAGAAAAAAATATCTTTTTTAGACTTAACAGATTATATTGTACCAGGATTAGCATTGCGGACAAGCAATTGGCAGATTGGGTAATTTTGTAAATGTAGAAGCATATGGAAGAGAAACTACGTCTTTTTTGCGAATGGGGATTTTTGAAAATGGCAATTATATTGAGGTTCATCCCACTTTTTTGTATGAAATGATTGTTACATTATTTTTATTTATTATATTATCATTTAAGAAGAGAAAGTTCAAAGGCGAATTAACATACATTTATTTGATAATTTATAGTTTTGCTAGAATCTTTATAGAAGGCTTAAGGGTAGATAGTTTGATGCTGGGAGATATGCGTATTTCACAAATTGTATCTATAATAATATGTGTTGTGTTTTCAGTATTATATGGGTTTAGTTACTATTTAACGGTTTATCCTAAAACGCCCGCCTCTGGAGTATAGTATAGCTTTTAAAAAGGCTCCTCCAAGCCTCCGAAGACTCCATGGGCCTCAAAGGGCTGTCGTTCACCTTTTTAAAAGCTATACTATACTCCAGAGGCTATTTTGCTGAAAAGTGTTAATTGGTAACATGGGGGTTGCCCAAAATTTAAAATTACAGTTGACAGTATAAAGGTTTTAAGATAAAATGAAGTTGTTAATTAATATTTTTTTGCAAAGTAGCGTGTGATGTTTAGTATATATTTTTAAAAGGTGAACGACTTAAAAATATATACTAAACACCACAAGCGGACAGTATAGATAAAATTTTTAATATAAAGTGAGTTTGCCAATTTAAACGAAAGGATGAGTATATGAAAATTTTAGTTATAGGAGATATAATTGGGAAAAGTGGACTAGAAAGGGTAAAGCAAGACTTACCTAAATTAATCGAAACTGAAAAAATAGATTTTGTTATAGCAAACGGAGAGAATGTTGCAGAAGGAATGGGAATAACAGAAAAAGATTATAAAGAATTACTAACAATGAACGTAGATGTAGTAACTATGGGAAACCACACATGGGCAAAGAAAGATATTTTCAATATAATAAATGAGAGCAGATTAATAAGACCAGCAAATTACCCCGCAAATGTACCAGGACATGGATACGGAGTTTATGGGTGTAATAATAAAAAAATAGCTATAATTAATCTTATAGGAAGAGTGGAAATGAACGTATTATCTGAAAATCCATTCCTTATGGCTGATGATATTATTTCAAAATTAAAGGCAGAGGCGAATATAATAATAATTGATTTTCACGCAGAAGCTACAGCTGAGAAAAAAGCTATGGGATATTATCTTGATGGAAAAATAACAATAATGTTTGGCACACATACACATGTACAAACAGCGGATGAACAAATATTGCCAAATGGAACAGCCTATATAACAGATATAGGGATGACAGGTGCAAAAAATTCAATAATAGGAATGGATATAGAAGCTTCAACCAAAAGATTTGTAACATCACTTCCAGAGAGATATAAAGTGGCGAGTGGTGATACCATATTTAATGGAGTTATATTTGAAATAAATGACGAAACAAATCAGATAGAAAGGATTAATAGAATTAATTGTTGAAATGTGTCGAATACTAAGGTATAGTGCGATTGAAAGTTCCTCTTTTTATTAAAATCTACTAGACATTACAATAAAATTATAATATAAAGATAACAGAGTTTTTGTGAAACAAATTATTTTTTAAATTAATATATGTGTTAATAGAACTCTAATAAAATATGAAAAATTTTAGGAGGAAGAGAAATGGAAGTTTTAAAAATATCGTCAAAGTCAAACCCAAATTCAGTAGCGGGAGCTATAGCTGGGTTAGTAAAAGAAACTAACAAAGCAGAGATGCAAGCAATTGGGGCAGGAGCACTTAATCAAGCAGTGAAAGCAGTAGCTATTGCGAGAGGATTTGTTGCACCAGCAGGAGTGGATTTGGTGTGCATACCAGCATTTGCAGAAGTGATAGTAGAAGGTGAGGAGAGAACTGGAATAAAGCTTATTGTAGAATGTAGGAAATAATGTATAATTTTATATAAATGGGGGCAGACTATAATTATAGTCTTGCTCTTTTTATTTGGTGTTGGTGCTTGAGATTTTGCGAACTACGTCCTATTTAAGATGTGAGCATTCGAGAGGTATTTTATGAAAAAACTAAGAGCTGTAGGTATAAGCATATTAATTCTTTTAATGTATGTTTCGGTATATGTATATTGGAACCACAATAAGATAGTTGATGCTCGAACGCCGGTTAGTTCAGGGATAGTAAAAGAAACAACGGTTGTAAAAGAACTAAATATGGCAATAACTAATTTAGATACTTTAGATCCAATAAAAAGCAAAAACAAAATCGTGCAGGATATAAGCAAGCTAATATATGACCCATTATTAATAATAAATGAAAAAAATAAATTAAAAAATGATTTGCTCGATGAATACGCTCAATTAACAAGTACACAATATTTATTTAGACTAAAAGATAATATATGTTGGCATAATGGGGATAAACTGACTTCACAAGATATAAAAGATACCATAGAATATATACAAAAAAGTGATAGTAGTATTTATAAAAAAAATGTAGATAATATACAAAGTATAAAAATTATAGATGAATTAACATTTAAAATTAATATAGTAAAAGAAGATGCCAACTTCATATATAATTTAATTTTTCCAATAATAAATAAGCAAGAAAATATTGGTACAGGAATGTTTGAAATACAAAACATAAGTAAAGATAAAATAATTTTAGTTCAAAACCCTCAGTATGTACAAGCCATGCCAGTGTTAGAAAAAATAAATATAAATTTATATGAAGACGTTTCAAAAGTATATAGCGATTTTAAAGTTGGTAAAATAGATGTAATTGATGTAGAAGGAGAAGATTATCTAGACTTATTAGGAGATTTCGTTTATAATAAGATTGAATATGATGGGGCAGAGCCAGAAAAATATAGCGAAATAATAAAAATGTATGAAGAAAATGAACCTATTATAAGTTCATATTTTAGCAAAAAAATATTAATATATTCAAAATATTTATATGGCGAAATTGCACCATATTGGTATGATTCGTTATATAATATAAAAACTTGGAGAAAAATTTTATAAAAAAGTATTGACAAATAAAAAATTTAGTATATAATAATAACAAACAAATGTTTAGAAAAAAATTTCAAACATAATTTAGGAAAGAAAGGAAAGATATAAATGAGTAATAATGATTCAGAAAAAAAGAAAGCATTAGATATAGCAATGGGACACATTGAAAAACAATTTGGCAAAGGTGCTATAATGAAATTAGGAGAATTTAAAACTGTTAGTGTGGATGTAATACCAACTGGGGCTTTAAGCTTGGATATTGCATTAGGAATAGGTGGAATTCCAAGAGGAAGAATAATAGAAATATTTGGACCAGAATCATCTGGAAAAACTACTTTGGCGTTACATATGATAGCAGAAGCACAAAAAACGGGAGGAGAAGCAGCATTTATAGATGCAGAACACGCTTTAGATCCAGTATATGCCAGAAACTTAGGTGTAGAAATTGATAACCTTATGGTATCACAGCCAGATACAGGAGAACAGGCATTAGAAATAGTAGAAGCATTGGTAAGAAGTAGTGCAATAGATATAATAGTAGTTGATTCGGTTGCAGCATTAGTACCAAAGGCTGAAATTGATGGAGAAATGGGTGATGCACACGTTGGATTGCAAGCAAGATTAATGTCACAGGCATTAAGAAAATTAGCTGGAGTAATAAATAAATCAAATACAACTGTCGTGTTTATTAACCAATTAAGAGAAAAAGTTGGAGTAATGTTTGGAAGCCCAGAAACGACACCAGGAGGAAGGGCATTGAAATTTTATGCATCGGTAAGATTGGATATAAGAAAGACAGAAACCATAAAAGAGGAAGGAGTTGTTACAGGAAATAGAGTTAAAGTAAAAGTAGTTAAGAATAAAGTAGCACCTCCTTTTAGAGAAGCAGAATTTGATACAGTATATGGGAAAGGTATTTCTAAAGAAGGAAACATATTGGATATAGCTGTTAATTTAAATATAGTTGTAAAAAGTGGAGCATGGTTTAGTTATGAAGGTGAAAAAATAGGACAAGGAAGAGAAAATACAAAAGCATATTTAGCTAAAAACCCAAAAGTGATGGACGAAATAGCAAATAAAATAAAGGAAAACTTTTCACAAGCTTTTGAAAAAAGTTTAGTTGAAAACTTAGAAGAGGTGTCAGAACAATAAAGATATAATAATATTAAACACCTGAGAGGTTGTGTTATATGGGATATTGGGATGAATATTTAAAAAATGATAAAGTAAAACAAAAATTGTTAAGGTACATAATGTTTAAGAAAAGAACTGAGGCAGAAGTTAGAATAAAATTAGAATTTATAATAGAAAAATTTAATTTTTCAGATCTAGGTGATAAAGATAATTTTATAGACAATTTAATAGAAAATTTAAAAGAACAGGGATATATAAACGACGAGAAGTACATAGAAAAAAGTTTTTTAGAATTCATGAAATTAAAAACACTTTCAATAAAAGAGATAAAAATCAAATTATTGATGAAAGGACTTGACAAAGAGCTTATAGAACAATATATTAATAGTAACAATGAAACGTTAAAAGAATATGAGTTGAATTCTGCAAAAAAAATAATGCAAAAGAAAAGTACGAATCTCGAACCAATAAAAATAAAACAGTACCTTATAAAAAGAGGTTATTCCGAGGAATCATATAAAAATGTATAGAAAAGAAAAGTGAGGAGTCATGAGTATATTAACATTAGAAACAAAAAAATATGAAATAAAATTAAATAATTTTGAAGGACCTTTGGATTTACTTGTGTTTCTCATAGATAAGAATAAAATGGATATACATAAGGTTATCATAAGTGATATAGCAGACCAATATATAGAATATATAAACAATATGGAAAGTATGAATCTAGAGGTCGCTAGTGAGTTTTTGGTAATGGCATCTACATTATTATATATTAAGTCAAAAGCTTTGCTGCCAAAAATACAAGAAGCTGAGGAGGAACTTACAGAAGAAGAACTATTAAAAAGGATAATAGAGTACAAACAATATAAAGAGGTTAGCAAAAAATTAAAAATGCAGTATGAAACTTTTTCAAACAGAGTATTTAGATTGCCAGAAAATGTTGTATTACCAAAGCAAAAAATAGAAACAGTATACGAAAAAAGTATAATATCACAAATGTATTCAGAAGTAATAAATAGAAATGAAAATAAAATGAACACAAACACGCAAGAAAAAATAGCTGAAATTATATTACATGAAACTGTCACAATAACTAGCAAAGTAAAGGTGATATTAAAAGAATTATTAAAAAAACCAAAATTTGTGTTTAATAAACTTTTTTCAAAGAAAGACAACAAACCAATAGATATAGTAATTGCATTCTTAAGTGTGCTAGAATTAACAAAAAGAAATAGAGTTTTAGTAGAACAAAAAGAAAGTTTTGGAGACATAATAGTATCTCAAAAAAAGTGATTAAAAAGTTAAAATATGGAAAAACTAATATAACAGAGGTCAGAAGTTGGAGGTCGTATTATGTTAGTTTTTCTTTTTTATTTATTCATTGGAATAATTGTACTTTTAACCGTAGCAAGTATAATTTTAATTCTTTCTTCAGTAAAAATTCAAATAAAAAAGCTAGAGGCTAACAATACAAAGATAAAATATGATATAGTAATTAACTTATTTTTCTTATCAAAAGTCAAATATTTTAAAATAAAAATAAATGAAGACTTTATTAACAAAAGAATTAACATTAATAAAATTATGAAATTTTTTAAACCAAAAGAAGACATTAAAAGTCAATATAACGAAATAAAATTTGATTTCGAAATGTTACATATAAAATTAGAAGAATTTCATATGGAATTGTCAGTTGGTACGGAAGATGTTTTGATAACTACGGTTTTAATTGTTGTTATATCAACAATATTTTCAATATTATTCAAAAAAGCAATAAAAAAATATGACTCAAAAAAATACTTTTATAATATAACTCCAGTTTATACTAATAAAAATATACTTAAATTAACATTAAGCAGTATAATTAATATAAAAATTGTACATATTATATATGTAATAATTTTATTAATAAAAGGGAGTGGATTAAACAATGAACGAACATCCAATAGAAAGTTTAATGATGACTGTTATGAATAGTATCCAAGATATGATAGACGTCAACACAATTATAGGGGAAGCAATTGAAACTTCAAACAATATTGTAATAATACCCGTTTCAAAAGTTGCATTTGGGTTTGCAGCAGGAGGAAGCGAGTTCACGGAAGAAACAGTTGACGAATATACAAAAAAAGATCACGAAGAAGAAATACAATATAGGCTACCATTTGGTGGAGGTAGTGGAGCAGGTGTGAACATAAGTCCAGTAGCTTTTTTAGTAATACAGGATAAAAACATAAAATTATTGCCTGTGAATCATGCTTCATCTGTAGATAAGTTGTTAGAGAATATACCAGATTTGTTAGATAAATTAAATAATATAGCACACAAAGCGATGAATAACGTGCAAGTGCAAAATGATGAAGAAGTAAAAAATAGAAATGATAGTAACTTGGCATATGATAGTGAGAACCTAAAAGAGAAGACAAATAATAATAATGATTTTATATAAATAGAAAAAAATTTTTCTGGGAAATTTTTCCCGGGAATTTTTTTAAAAATATTGTAAAAAACTGTTGACAAAGATAATTGAAAAGTGTATAATTTAAAATAGTTGTTTCAAAAACGGGGATAAAAAATACCTGCTTTTGAATATAGTTAAAAAGTACATTGAAAAGTAAACAATATCCTTTGAATTAGTAGTTGGATGTTAGTAGTTGGATGTTAGATTTAAGAAAGGCTTTGTAAGCATATTAAATTTGAACATTAATAACATAACATTCAACG
>WRFS01000027.1 GCA_009778695.1 Oscillospiraceae bacterium | reverse complement strand
GGTGCGACAGCAAATTTAAAAAATCACTGTAGTACCCTGCCCCAAAAGAATGACCCTAACTTTTACAAAAAATTAGGGCTTATGTTTTAAATTTTTTGGGACATTTTCAAAAAAAATTGACATATTTCGTAAACTACGGATTCAGTGTTTGTATGCTGGTAGATAACATATTGGTAGAAACAGAAATAACCACTCGATTTCACCTCGTAAGAAAAATTCTTATTTCGTAACGTATATTTGCACCAACACACGAATACTCATTAAACAATGGAGGATGGCATGAAGAAGAAACAAGATAGAGGCAAAAAAACAAGCTTTATGAGTGAAATATTAGAAATGCCAATGGAAGTATCAACTGGAATGCCTAAAATAACAATAACTGGCTTTGAAGAAATCTTAGTAGAAAACTACAAAGGCATCTTAGAATACGAAGAAATGTTTATTAGAATTAACACCTTTATTGGAGTTGTAAATATACTTCGGTTCTGGGTTTAACTTAAAACAAATGACCGAAGATGATATATCAATTCAAGGGAGAATTGAAAAGATAGAATTCGAATCGGAAGTAGAGTAGCACGAGTAGTTATGTAATTATGTGAGTAAACTTAAGCATTTCCGATTTTAGGAAACTCAAATATATAGCAAAAAAGACGGGCTGAATTTTTAAAATAAAATCCAAAGAAGGACTTCATTTTATATTTGACAGATATAAGAAGAGGAAAATTTTTGGATTATTTTTATTAGTAGTATTTGGAGGAATATCTTATAATATTAAAAGTTCAGATATTGCATGGCTTGGTAGTAATATGGCTGTAATATTTACAGTCAATTTCCGACATAAAAATTTAATGAAAAATTAATATTTCTGTAACAAACCGTAAAGCCATTGCAGTTGTAAATATACCGCAATTGGTAATATTTTAAGTTATATAAGCATGTGATATAATAATTGAAAAAATTAGATAGGAGCAAAATCAAATGAAAGAAAGGAATTCAAACAAAGGAATGCCATTAATATTAGTAGTAATATTAATTTTAGTAATTATTCTTGCCGTAATCTTATTAATATATATGATAGGAACAAATAAAGATCTAAATTCGAATAATATAGTACAGCAAAACAATGTAACAGAAGAACAGGTAACTGTATTAGGGGATGGAACTAAGCTAAACACAAGTTCAAAATTAAAAGGAACAAAAACAATAGATGGATTAGAAATAAGTAATTTTCAATTAACAGCACAGGGAAGTCAAACGGTATTATTAGGAACAGTAAAAAATTCAACAACAACAGTACAAGGGGGATTTCCCATAACAATAACAATATTAGATAAACAAGGAAATAATATAGCGAAACTAGTAGGATATATATCACAATTAAAGCCAGGAGGGGAAGAACAATTAAATGTATCAAGCACATTAGATTATGTAAATGCATATGACATAAAAATAGAAAAACAATAAAAATTATCTTGAACTAAGCTAGAAACTCCAAAAACAAAGGGGAAAGGAGAAGCAGATGAAGATAAAATTAAATAAAGGAATTACACTGATAGCTTTAATTATAACTGTAATAGTAATGCTAATATTAGCAGCAGTGGCAATAGGAACGATAACAGGAAATAATGGATTATTTGGCAGAGCAAAACAAGGGGCAGACCTCTATAATAATTCTGTTAATGAAGAACAAAATGGAATAGATTATATGGCTGGTTTATTAGAAAATGCAAATAATGGAAACATTAATGAACCAACAGTACTAGATTTAAATCAAGGAGATGTAGTATTTACATATACTCCGAACAATTGGACAAATGGAAACGTAACAGTAGCTGTAACAATAAAGATAGATACAGCAGGAGATACAATACAATATGCGACAGCAAACCCAGGAACAGAAAGTAGTTGGAAGACATATTCTTCAGGGGGAGTAGTATACACACAAAATGGCTCAATATATATAAGATTAACAGATGGAACAAGTTCTGGAAAATATGCGACGGGAAATATAACAAATATAGATAAAACGCTCCCAGTAGTGGGAACAGTGACCTCAACAACAAGCAGCATAACGTTTAACGCAACAGATACAGGGTCAGGAATAAATGGATATTTGGTGAACACATCAAGTGCAACTCCAACAAGTGGCTGGACAAGTATAACGGCAACAACATCATTAGGAAATACAACAGTAACAGGATTAACCTCAAATACAACATATTATGTGTGGGTGAAAGACCAAGCAGGAAATATAAGTGCATCAAAATCAATACAAACAGGAACGGTTACAGGATTAACAACAAGTAATACAACATTCACATATAGTCCAAGTGTATGGACAAATGGGAATGTAACAGTAACAATAGGTACAAGCGTACAGGGATATACTTTGCAATACAGTACAGATGGAAGCAATTGGGCAAACTATACAACAGGAATAACCTATATAGCAAATGGAACAATATATACAAGATTAACAGACGGAGCAAATGTTGGAAATTATGCGACGGGAAATATAACAAATATAGATAAAACACTCCCAGTGGTGGGAACAGTAACATCAACAACAAACAGCATAACGTTCAATGCAACAGATACAGGAGGCTCAAATATAAGTGGATATATAGTAAACACAAGTAGTACAACACCAGTATTAACAGCAAGTTGGACAGCAGTAGCCGTGACAGCTTCATTAGGTGATACAACAGTAAGCGGATTAATACAAAATACGACGTATTATGTATGGGTAAAAGATCAAGCAGGAAATGTAAATGTAGCAAAATCGATATTAACAAAAACAGTATCAGTAGGAATAGGGAATATAACATTTACAAGTACACCAAGTGGCTGGACAAATGGGAACGTAACAGTAACAATGGCAACAACAACAGGATTAACAATACAATATAGTGTACAAACAACACCAACAACATGGACAAACTACACAGCAGGAGTAGCATTCACAGCAAATGGAGTAGTAAATGCAAGATTATGGGATGGAACAAATGGAGGAAGTTATGCAACATATAATGTAACAAATATAGATAAAATAGCACCAAGTGTACCAACAGTAAATTTAAATGGATATACAAGTGGAACAATGACAGGTGGAGATGTAACGCAAACATTTTATTCAACAGATAGCCAGTCGGGTATAAATAGGTATCAATATACAACAGACGGAGGAGCAAACTGGTATGATTGTCCAAACCCATGGGTAATTAATTGGGATGGACAGTGGACATTTTATATAAGGGCAATAGATAATGCGGGAAATATAAGTGGAGCATCATCACCATATGTAATATATAGAAATAAAGCGGCAGCACCGCCAACCATTACATCTGCAATTATATTTTACCATAATGAGAGTCGGGTATTACTCTTTAAGTCGGTACAATTTGTGTTTCAACTGATACGGTTAAATTAGAGTTTTCAAATGGTTATATATATAATTATGGTGATGCTACTGTTTTTATTCAAAGTGATGATACCGGCATTGTATTTAATATAGATCTGAGTTTTAGAGATTTTAATATTAGTGTTAGAGCTTATAATGCGGCAGGAATTTGCTCAGGTTGGGTACCTATACAATATATAGAGGTCTGAGTTTTAGGGAAATAGAGAATATCATAAATTTAGGTTCTGAATTGTGGTGAAAAAACGTTAGTTGTTTCACAGTAACACGTATATTTGTACCCACATGCGAATAATTATTAAACAATGGAGGATGGCAAGCAACCATGAAATTCATAAAAATCTTATTAAACTACATAACAGGCTACGTCAACATCTTTGTTGAAGGATACTTTATAGAAAGATTTATAAACATATGTACAAGCAAAAACATCTACCTATGGAACATAAAACGAGAAAAATCTACAATACTATATGCAAACCTAAGCATTTCAGATTTTAGGAAACTCAAATATATAGCAAAAAAGACGGGATGCATTTTTAAAATAAAATCCAAAAAAGGACTTCCTTTTATATTTGATAGATATAAAAAGAGGAAAATTTTTGGATTATTTTTATTAGTAGTATTTGGAGGAATACTTTTTAGTTCACAATTTGTATGGAACATTGAGGTAACAGGTACAGAAAAGATTAATCCAAACGAAATAATTCAGCAACTCGAAGATGATGGATTAAAGGTAGGACAATATAAGAAAAAAATAGACATAAATCAAGTAATAAACGATGTAAGATTAAAAAGATCAGACATTGCATGGCTTGGTATAGATATAAAAGGAACCAATGCAATAGTAGAAATAGTAGAGGCAACACCAAAACCTGTATTAGTAGATTACAATGACTATTGCAATATTGTTGCAGATAAAGAAGGAATTATAACTAAAATAAGTGCACAAAATGGTACGCCATTAGTAAAACCAGGAGACATAGTTAGAAAAGGGGATATACTAATAGGTGGCTGGATGGCTAGTAAATACACACCACAAGAGCATGTGCATAGCATTGGAGATATAGAAGCCAGAGTATGGTATACAGTAAAAGATACACAAAACATGGTTCAAACTGAAAAAGTTGAAACAGGTTCAACAGAAACAAAATATAGTATTGATTTTAATAAATTTAAAATAAATTTATATAAAGTAGTTACAAATTTTAAAAATTATGATAGAATAGTAGAAACGGAAAAAGTAAAATTGTTTTCAAATTTTTATTTACCAATTGAGCTTGTAAAAACAACTAATAAGGAGTATACAGAACAAGAAAAAGTATACACAAAAAATGAGTTGAAAGATAAGATGGTAAAAGAGTTAGAAGGAAAACTTAAAGTTGAAATTACCCCACAGGAAGGTACAGAAGTTAATATTTTAAACGAACAAGTAAATGAAAAACAAGAAAATAGTTCTTTAGAAGTAGAAGTAATATATGAAGTCCTTGAAAAAATAGGCATAGAGCAAAAGATATAATTGTAGCCTAATTACATAAATACATTCAAAAAGTAAATTTGAAGAGGGGGAAAGTATATGGAAGAAAAAAGTTTGAGAGTAATGACAGATAAAACATTTTTCTCAAAGATATCAACAACTATCAGTAAAATGCTAATTCCAACTAAAATAGGCATAAATGGAATGCTAATTTCTTTAAAAAGAAATGCACTGATAAAGGCTTACCAAAATTATATGGATAATCTAAACAATGAAAATTCTGTAAAAAAAGATGCATTATTTAAAAAATATGAAGATGCATATGCTTTATATTTGGAAGCAATAGACAAGCATATAATAGATTCTGTTTACAAAAAGGTTAGAAATGGCACTGCAACTGCATTTGAAAAAGATGCACTTTCAAATTATTATACGATTATCAGTTTAAAAGAAAAAGAATATATTGAATATAAATTTAGAAAACAAAAATACCTGTTAGAACTCGATTATGAAACAGTAAAGGCTACTCAAAAAAATAAAATTGTTGAAGCTTATGAAGAACCGTATCTAGAAAAGATGGACATGCTATATAAGGGAATTATAAAAAATTATGCAGTGAAATTAGCAGATAATATAACAAATAAATATGAGCTAAAAGATAAAGTTTATGACAGTATTTTTGACACCCTTGAAGAATATATGGATAAAATATTCAAAATTAAAATAGAAAAAGATGAAAACGGAATAATTAAGGATATATTAGAAGAATATGACAAATTTGAAAGTTATTCTGTGGGCAAGCTAGACATAGGAGATATTATAGAAAAACGAATGACATTGCTTGGAATAAGTAGACAAGTTTTCACACACAGTTTACCATTAGTTATTGCAGAACAATGCTATGTTAAATTATTGAAAGATATTAGAAAACTAATAGTTTCAGTCAAGGATAACAAAAATAGAGTGGAAAAATCCTATAATTTATTTATGAATTTAATTGAAGAATATAATATTAAATTGTTATCTACAAAAGTATATTGGGAAAACCCAGAATTAAGGGAAGATTATAAAAAGTTTTGGGCGAAATATAAAACAATTGCGGTATATAGAAAGCAAAATTTAATTAAATTTTTAAGAGAAAGAGAAATCTTATTTTTAAAATATGATATTCAAAAGCTAAATAAAAGTAAACATGATTATAAACAAATTATTTCAATGCATAAACAAAAATTAGTAAATTACGGTGTAATGAAAAATCTTAAAAATAAGTGTAAAACATTAGAGGGTGCTAAATATGTTAAAAAAAGAGAAACAGATAACGCAAGAGCTTCAAGAAGTAGTGTTAGTTAGTTTTTTGAATATTAAGCCTCATGGGGAGATTGCTGAGTTTTCAAAAAAAGTAATTGAAAAGTGTTTCGAGGTTGAAAAAATAAATATATGCGTATATATAACCTTTACGAATTCACAGGAAATAAAAAAGATTAATATGGTTCATAGAAATATAAATGCGGAAACAGATGTATTATCATTTCCATTATTTGAAAGTTCTGAAATAGAGGATATATTAAAAGGTAAAGGTTTCCCAAACAGTATGTTGGGGGATATAGTAATATCGTTAAATAAAGCAAAACAGCAAGCAAAGGAATATGGACATAGTTTAGAAAGAGAATTAGGTTTTTTGCTGGTGCATGGATTTTATCATTTGTTAGGCTATGACCATGTTAATAAAAAAGATGAAGAAATAATGATGAAAAAGCAAGAATATGTATTGAAAGAATTGGGATTGTGTAGGTAGGTGTAGTATGAAAGGAGAATTAAAAATTATGGAAGAAGAAACGAAGCAAAACGAAACAAAACAAGAAAATAAAAAAAGTGCAGAAGGACTTAGTATTGCATCAATGGTATTAGGAATTGTATCTGTAGTATCATTTATGACTGTTATTATACCAATTCCATGCTCCATATTGGCAATTGTATTTGGAATAATAGGAGTGAAGAGAAGAACAAGTGGGAAAGCAATTGCAGGCATAGCTCTTGGAAGTGTTGGACTAGTTCTAGCAATACTTATAACAGCCGGAGTATTAATATCAATAATGAGTTTAGTACAATATACGAATGGTTTAGATTTAAACAGTTTAGACTTAAATAATTTAATATCAAATACTACATTGTAATATTTAATAAAATAGCAAAGCTGTAGGGGCGAGCATCGCTCGTCCGAGATCAATCAAATTTAAGCTGTAGGGGCGAGCATCGCTCGTCCGAAATCAATCAAATTTAAACTGTAGGGGCGAGCAATGCTCGTCCGAGATTAATTAAATTTAAGAGGGGTAAAAAAATTGAAAAAATTTCTAATTTTTATTTTAATAATACTTATAATAATTTTAGGGGGACTAATAGCATATAAATATTTACCAAGTATAGGTAATAATGATGTAACAGTTGATACAGCAACAAACGATGTGGTTTCTAATAATGTTGTCGCAGAAGAGCCAGCACTTGTAAAAGAAGTTCAAACTTTTAAAGGAAATGATAGACCGATAGCAGTTATGATAGATAATCATGATGATGCAAGACCGCAAACGAGCTTAAATCAAGCATATATTGTGTATGAAATAGTTGTAGAAGGTGGATATACAAGATTAATGCCTATTTATAAAGGTGTTGATATTGCAAAAATTGGACCAGTTAGAAGTGCAAGGCCTTACTTTATTGATTATGCCTTAGAAAATGATGCTATCTATGTTCATTTTGGATGGAGTCCTCAAGCACAATCAGATATATCAACATATAAAGTTGCAGATATAAATGGAATATTTTATAGTTCATCTGACTTTTCAAGGGACCCAGGAAAATATGCACCACATGATGTAGTAACAAGCACAAGCAAAATTTTAGCATTAGCCAAAAAACTAAACTTTAGAACAACTTCAGATGATACAGGAGTTTTACAATATTCAACAGATGAAGTAACCTTAGACGATGGAATAGCTGCAGATAAAGAAGTTACAATTCCATTTTCAACATTAGAAAGTGTAACATGGAAGTATGATAGCAACAAAAAGGTATATGTTAAGTATGCGAATGGTAAAAAACAAACTGATTGGGTAACTAAAGAGGACATAACAACAAAAAATATTATAATTACAGATGCAACTAACTATACCTTAGCCAATGCAGGAAAAGGTAGACAAGGATTAAATAATATAGGAACGCTCAATGGTTACTATATTACAGATGGAAAAGCAATAAAAATAACATGCGAAAAGAAAAGCAGAACAGCTAAAACAATTTATAGAGATTTAAATGGCAATGAAATTACAGTAAATGATGGGAATACTTATGTTGGCATATGTGAAAACAAAATAACAATTAAGGGAACAACACCGGCAACAACAGATACCAACACAGTAAATAATAATACTGTACAATAATTTCGACTACAAGTTTCTACAAAATAAATATAATTTGTATGGTATAATAATCAATATGAAACTTCTAAAAACATCATGATGAGTGAAAGGAGCTTATGAGGAGTTGTGGCAGAAAATTTTAAATCAGGTTTTGTTTCAATAATTGGAAAAACAAATGTTGGAAAATCAACACTTATAAATAATCTGGTTGGAGAAAAAATTGCAGCCGTGGTAAATAAATCTCAAACTACAAGAACTGCAATAAGAGCAATAGTAAATAGAGAAAATTCGCAAATAGTTATTATAGATACACCAGGAATTCACAAACCACAAACAAAATTAGGCAAAATAATGGTTGATACAGCATATAAATCAAGTGAAAATGTTGATGCTATATTATTCCTTGTGGATGCAATAAATAACAAAATTCATAAAGGAGATTCTATAATATTAGAAAAATTAAAATCTCAAAATACACCAGTCATATTACTTATAAATAAAATTGATTTAATAAAAAAAGAAGCACTTTTACAAATAATTAAAAATTACAGTGAATTATATGAATTTAAAGCAATAATACCTATTTCTGCTTTAAATAAAAAATATGTAAAAACAATATTGAATGAAATTGAAAAATGCCTTCCAGAAGGGCCACCATATTATGAAAAAGATGAGTATACGGATCAAACTGAAAGGCAATTGATAGAAGAAATTATTAGAGAAAAACTTTTAAAATCTTTGAGCGATGAAGTACCCCACGGAACGTATGTGGAAGTTGAAAAAATGGAACTTGGTGTTACAAAAAAAGAAGAGGATATATATAACATAGAAGCAACAATTTATTGTATAAGGGAAGGGCATAAAGGTATAATAATAGGTAAAAACGGGCAAATGTTAAAGAAAATTGCAAGTGCATCAAGATTTGAAATTGAAAAAATGCTTAATAAAAAAGTAAACTTGTCTGTTTGGGTTAAAGTTAAAGATAATTGGTTAAATCAAGATGAAATGATAAAAAAATTTAAATTGTAAAGAAATACCAGATTTTTTTGTCTTAATCTACATAAAATACATACATCATGCAATATGAGGAAGGAGTGGAGGCTAATGATTAAAAGTTTAGCATGGAATACCTTTAAAAATACAGGAAACATAAACACATACCTAGAATTAAGCCAAGTAATAGATATAGAAAAAAGTATAAGTAGAGCGGATTCTTTAAAGAATCCTCAAAGTTTGTTGCCGAAACAAGTTAAGGGGGATGCTCGTGTGTAATAAAGGCGGAAGCATATGGGGACAATAAAAACAAAAGGAATAGTGATACAAGAAAGCATATCAAGTGATTACGATAAAATGTTAACAATGTTAACTCCAGGATTGGGAAAAATAAATGTATCTGCTAAAGGAGCTCGTAGACCTAAAAGCATGCTTTTAGCAGGTAGCCAATTTTTGTGTTTTGGAGAATATATATTATATAAAGGATCAGATATATACAGCATGAATTCTTGCGAAGTAATAGAAGTTTTTTACAACATTCGAGTAGACTTAGATAAACTAGAATATGCTTCAAATATAACTAAAATAATACTTCAAGTAACTACAGAAAATGAAAACACATATAGAACTTTACAATTATACCTAAATACTCTACATATAATATCCGAAACAAATAGGAATCTAAGTTTAGTTTTATCTATTTTTAAATTGAGACTACTGAAAATTTTAGGATTTTGCCCAAATATTCAAGGATGTGCAATTTGTCAAAAGAAGGAAGAATTAACTAATTTTAGTATTAAGAATAATGGCTTTGAATGTAATGATTGTAGCAAGCAAGACAAAAGTTCAATAAAGATAAGTGAGCCAACAAAAATTGCTATACAATATATAATGTTGGCAGATCCAAAAAAAATATATTCCTTCACAGTTTCGGATGAGAGCATAAAAGAATTGGCAGTGGTATCGAAGGTATATTTTGAGGAGAAAATTAATTAATAAAATGAAAGAGAGGAATATAGTTTGGAAATATTAGTATTAAAAAGAAATGGGAATATTGTATTAAAAAAAGATAAAGGTAATATAAAACAATTTTATACTGGGGAAGAGGACACAATTGATATAAATGATGATGTGAAAGCACTAGCATTACAAATAGAAAATTATGAACATAAAAATATTGTAGGAGCACAACAAGATGAAGTTTCAGCTTCTATAGTAGACTTAGGAGAATGGAACAAGAGTACCAAAAAGAACAATTTAGCAAAAATAAATGAAAACACAGTGGGGGCTACATATTTATTAAGTACATATCCAAGTAACTATGATAAAAGATTATGGAAAGTATGTTTTGCTATTTTACCATCAAATTTAACAGATAAAAATCCCGAAGAGTATATAGACATTTCAGTTGATAAATTGATAAATGAAGATACAAACATGGGACTTGAAGAAAATTTTAAAGAGGTACTTAAACATACAGAAGTATTAGAAACCTTGTCAGATATATCAAATTCGTTAAATCGACAATATATAGATAGCATTTTACGAGAAAAATTAAAAAATGGGGAACCACTTACAACAGTAGAGAAACTTATTATAGCACAGAGCAGTACTAATATAGAAGTGTTTTCAATGGTAGAAAGTGACCCAAAAAAAGTAGAACAATATGCTAAGTTTCAGGAATTACAAGAAAAAGCTAAAAACGGGACAATAAGTGAACAAGACTTAAAGTTTTTATGTGATACTGCTTTTGGAAAAGATTCTGATTATAGCAAAGTAATTTATGATGCACTAATAGCATCTGGAAAAGTTAAGCCAAAAGATGGAGATGCAATTCCAGAATTACGTGATGTTATAGAGAGATTTGGAAATATAAAACCTAAGGAAAGTAATACACAAAAAAAATCAATTGATGAAGAAATGGAGCACTAAGACAGAAACATCAGATTGTAAATTTGTAGGAGGGTGACCTCGAATGTACAGTTTTTAATATCATACTTATATAGAGTAGCGTGAGTGCTTGTTGTATCTTTTTAAAAAAATTGCCCGACAGCCCTTTGAGGCATACGGATTACTCCTTGACTTGGAGGGAGTTTTTTTAAAAAGATACAACAAGCACGGAAGCGGACTATTATAGTTGATTTTTATATAAAAAGTACATTCGAGGTCACCCTCTATTAATATTATTATGGACGTCTTCTACGCCTGTCTAAAAGTTCTCTTAATAGTAAAACTCTTATTAAATCTCTTCCAAACCTGTTACGGCGACGTGGTCTTTCACGCGTAAATTCTCCTGGAAATTGTCTACTTTCATTTCTGAATTCATCTTCAAAATTCATATCCATATTTACTCTACCAGTTGCTTGAACTCTATCATATATGTCATCTACCATTCTATTTAACATATCTTCTGTTAGTGGCATAGATATGTTATTGCATGCAATAACTACCATTGGATATACGATTCTATAAATATCAGGGTACATTCTTTCTAAATCTTGATCCATATTTCTATCCATTGCATCACGTGTGTTTGGATTATCGCCACAACCTGTGGTATTTTTCATATAGTTGTCATAATCTTGATAATACATGTGTTTTCACCTCCCAATATATTATAGTATGTAGCATTAAGAATTTTGTTGAAAGGTATTGTAATTTACATATTAATTTGATATTATTATGTTGTTATTAATTGATACTTTTGTCTAAAATGTCCGCTTGGGGTAGTTAGTATATATTTTGAAAAAGCTCCTCCAAGCCTCCGAAGACTCCTTGGGCCTCAAAGGGCTGTCGTTCGCTTTTTAAAAATATATACTAACTACCCCAAGCTACTTTGATAAATGCAAATTAACTAGTAATTATTAAGAGAAAGGTAAGTGATAAACTAACATATGCAAAAGCCAGAACTATTAGCACCTGCAGGTTCTTTTGAAAAAGCAAAAACAGCAATAAAATATGGGGCAGATGCAATTTATTGCGGTACATCTGAACTATCTTTAAGAACAAGAACAAATATGCAAGAAAATGAACTAATAAAAACAATAGAATATGCACATAGTAAAAATAAAAAAATATACGTAGCTATAAACATATATGCGTGGGATGAATCTTATGAATTAATAAAAAAACAAGCAAGACTTTTAAATAAATTAAAAGTAGATGGCATCATTGTTGCAGATGGAGGAGTAGTTGATGTTATCAGTAAAGAAGCTCCAGATATAGAAATCCATATTAGTACACAAGCAAATGTTGTAAGTTACCACGGTGTTAATTTTTGGTACAAAAACGGTGCAAAAAGAGTTATTCTAGCACGAGAGCTACATAAAAGTCAAATTAAAGAAATAATTGAGAACAAACCAAAAGATTTAGCTATTGAAATGTTTGTACATGGTGCAATTTGCTTTAGTTATTCTGGAAGATGCTTTTTGAGCCAATTTCTAGCAGACAGAAGTGCTAATTTAGGAGATTGTGCACAAAGCTGTAGGTGGCAATATAACATGTTTTTAGAAGATTTAAATAATCCAGGAGAATTAATGCCAATAGAAGAAGATCAAAAAGGCACATATATCATGTCTTCAAAGGATTTGTGTTTAATTAAAGAAATACCAGAATTAATAGAATTAGGAGTAGATTCCTTAAAAGTAGAAGGAAGATTAAAAACAGAATATTACTTAGCAACAGTTATTAATACATATAGATGTGCAATTGATGATTACATAAATAACCCAAAAGAGTATGATTTTAAACCATATTTAAAAGAATTAGAAAAGACAAAAACCAGAGGACTTACAACGTTTTATTTTAACGATAGACAAAACCAAGATATTCAGGAATATGCAGGCAAACAATACAATGAAGAATATGAATATGCAGGCAAGGTAATTTCTGTTCGGTCCATCATATGTAAGCATAGAAATAAAAAACAAGCTAAAAATAGGGGATGAATTAGAATCAATTATTCCAGGCAAAATAAAACCGTTGAAATTTACAATAGAGCAACTATATGATTTTGAAACAGAAGAAAAAGTGACTCAAGTTAATCCAGGTAAAATTGAACAAAAGATAAAATTAAAACTTCCAAAGGAAATAATGGGAATAATAGAAGAAGGATTTATATTAAGAAGAAAAAAGTAGGAAGGATGTAATTATGGTACTAAAAATTATAGGAACAATATTAGCATTAGTAGGCGTAATATGGGTTTATGATGCAAGAAAAATAACAAAAAAATATTTTGGCTTTGGTGACCAAAATGAAGGAAGTTTAGGCTTAAAAATGATTGGCTTTATCATTTCAATTGTAGGAGCAATAATATTTTATATAGGATGGTAATTTAAAAATATATTTGCCATTACAAGCAAAAAAGGAGGAAGTTATGAATATACGAGTAGATTTAGAAAAAACAGGAATTACAGAAGAAGACATAATGGAATATCAAGATAAAATATTTGACATAAGTAGGGATTTATTAACACGTGCCAATTTGCAAAATGATTTTGTAGGCTGGTTAAAACTACCTACAAAACATGATAAAAAAGAATTTGAAGAAATAAAAAAAGCAGCGGAGCAAATTAGAAGTAACTCGGAGGTATTTATAGTAATTGGTATAGGAGGATCATATTTAGGAGCTAGAGCCGTAATAGATAGTTTAACAAACAATTTCTATAATTTACAAAAAGAAAGCTTAAGAAAAGGCCCTAAAATTTTGTATGTTGGCAACAATCTAAGTGAAAGCTACATAAACGATTTAATAGATTTAGTATTAGATAAAGAAGTTTCAATAAATGTAATTTCAAAATCTGGAACAACAACTGAACCAGCAATTGCATTTAGAATATTTAGAACTTTATTGGAAGAAAAATATGGAATTGAAAAAGCGAAAAAAAGAATTTTTGTAACCACAGATAAAGAAAAAGGTGCGTTAAAGCAACTTGCAGATAAACAAGGTTACAAAACTTTTGTAATACCAGATAATATTGGTGGGAGATACTCTGCTTTAACACCTGTAGGGTTACTGCCAATAGCAGTTGCTGGGATTAATATAGATGAATTAATGGAAGGTGCAAGATTTGCAGAAGACAAGTATTTAGATGATAGCGTAAAATATAATGCCTGCTACAGATATGCAATTGCAAGGAATATTTTGTATAATGACGGTAAAACTATAGAGGTATTAGCAAATTATGAGCCGAAGCTACATTACATAACAGAATGGTGGAAACAATTATTTGGAGAAAGTGAAGGAAAAGGGCAAAAAGGAATTTTTCCAGTAGGCATGGATTTTACCACAGATTTGCATTCTTTGGGTCAATATATGCAAGAAGGTAGAAGAGTTTTATTAGAAACGGTTTTAGAGGTAAAAGAATCTAATACAGATATAACGATTAAACCTGATGAAGACAATATAGATAACTTGAATTTTTTAGAAGGAAAAACAATTAGTTTTGTGAATAAAATGGCATTAGAAGGCACAATAAAAGCACATGTAACTGGTGGAGTACCGAACATTAAAATTTCTTTAGAAAGATTGGATTCAAGAACAATAGGGCATTTAATTTATTTTTTTGAAAAAGCATGTGCTGTATCAGGCAATTTATTAATGGTTAACCCATTTAACCAACCAGGGGTGGAAGAATATAAGAAGAATATGTTTGAATTATTAGGGAAACCAGAAGAAATAAAAAAACCAGAAAAAGATGGAAAACCAAAGAGTGCTGGAAGGCCACGAAAGGCAGAGAAGGCAAAAGAAACAAAAGAGCCAAAAAGGTCAAAAAAAGAAACGAAAACAAAAGAGCCGAAAAGGTCAAAAAAAGAAACAAAAGCAAAAGAGCCAAAAGAAACAAAAAAAGTGAAAGAACCAAAAAAGAAAAAAGAAACTCCGAAAGCAAAGAGATTAAAGGAATAAATACGAAGGAAAATCAAACTTGAAAAAAAGAATAGACTTCTTTCGAAACATAAAATGTGATATACTTACAAAAAAAAAGTAGGTGTCATTCTGAGCGTTGCTACAAAGCCTTGCTTACGAAGAATCTCACTAAATAGGGGGGAAATAATGGCAGATTTAACTAATGAAAATACCTTAAAACAAAAATTAGAGTTTTTAGGTTTAAGTTTGGAAAATATACCTGAGTTTTTAACTCAATATGAAAACCTGGACTATAGAATTTCTGGAGTAAAAGACGAATTGAAAGAAGTAGTATACAAATATATCCCTATAAATAAAATTCAAATATTACTTACACCCGATACAAAAAGTTCAGATTTAAGAAAAAGATATTTAGAATCTTTGCCATTATATAGATACTTAAAAATACAAGAACATGACGAAATAGAACGAAGTACCATATTTTTAGGTATGCTTAATAATTTTTCAATAGAAGAAGTAGAAAAAATAAAACAGACCCAAGAAAAATTAAATAAAGAAATTCCATTTGCAATAAAATACCCAAAGAGCTATTTATGGGAAATTTATTATTCTCAAGTAACAGATACCTATTTTATGATGGTACCATTAAAAGATATGAATTTTAATTATATGTTTTATTTATTGAGAGAACAAATAAAGTTTAATAAAAATAAAACAAAAAACACACCTAAAATATATGTGCCAATCACTGGGATGCCTTATTCCAGAGAGATATTAAATATGCAAGAAATACGCGATATAGAAAATTATCTTTGGGTTTTCACAGGTGAATGGGCAAAAACTTATGAGGTTTTTGAAGATGCTCCGACAATCCACATTGTTGGGGATGCAAAGGTTTATGAAGGAATCAAAACCCAGTATAAAATAAGACTTGCAACATATGAAGAAGCTCATGCTTTTTATAAAGAGATTAAAGCATTTTTTATATTGCAAACTGAGCTTAATCCATATTATAAATTTAATATAAAAATTAACAATGATAGTTTATTGGAATTTTACTACATGTATAAGCGAATTACCTATAATGATTTAAGTGATTTCATAAAAAAAGAATATGTAAAAATAGAAAATGAAATAATTATAAGAAATGATTTTTTAACTAGGTTACAAGCAATATTGCAAAAAACTAAGGCAATTGCTAGAGAAAAAGAAAATGAATTTTTAGAAAAAGAAAAACAAATTTCTTCTTTTTTAAAATATAAAAAAACATTCTTTGGAAAAATTCACTATTATTTTAAAAGTAAAAAACCTATTAAAATAAAATTAGATGAACCAGAAAATGAAGGAGTTAAAGAAGCTGTAAATTTCCTTCCGCCAAATCCATTAGAAGACAAAGGGAATTACACAATTGAAGATTTAGTTGTAATCTATTCATATTATGATAAATTACTTAAAGATATAAAAAATATAGAATTAGACATTGAAGCTCAAGAACATAAGGTTAAAAATTTAGAAACAAAAATAAAGAATGCTACTATTTACATTAAAGAAATAGAAACTCATAAAAAAAGCATTTTTGAATTCTGGAAGTTTGCAAATAAGGATGAATTACCAGCATTATCAGAAGGAACATTGGGAGTAGATACTAATAAAAAAATAAAGAAGACATTCAATTATGAATTTGATTTTGAAGAACTTGGCAATAAGATGGATAAATTGCAAAGAAGCAATTTATCGAAGGAAGAGCAAAATGATGTGTTTATTTCTTCAACAGAAATTATTGATGGGATAAATGCAATAAAAAATGTAGGGGCGAACATTGTTCGTTCGGAACTATCAAAAACCGATAATTTAAATAATAAGACTCTCATCACAGATTTATACAATAAGTTAAAAGAAGAAGCCTCAACAGGAATAGTAGGGAATGTAAGTTATGACATATTTGGAAGTTTGTCAGATGATAGAACAAAAATACGAAGTATAGCCAATAAACACCATAGGGAGTTAGAAAGAATCAAGTTACAGGTGCTGGACGTTAACAGAGTTACAGAAAAACAATTTGCAGAAAAATTGGCTGTAATTGCAAAGAATATAACAGAAGCGGTTAAAAAAGTATCTAGTCCATTTGACTTAAGTATTTACAAGGTTTCTAATAAAGATATTGTTTTCAACAAAGATGAATTTGAAGTATGCAATTTAGATGCGGTTACTTGTATGGAAGAGTATTCAAACAAAGCTGAAAAGCAAGTGTTTTTGTTCAAAATAAATATAAAAGAAAACATGCCAATGTTGTTTTATACAAATATAATTTTTTATAATAATACCAATCAAACATTGCCAATTGGAATGAATTTATCTAATAAGGTTTTAATTGATAAAAGCTTATTTGATTTTGTATTGCGTGAGAAATTGGAATTTAAAACGAACATGTATTGTGATAATTTAGAAGAACAAGAAAAATTAGTTGTAAAAAATGTGATTGTTTGTGAATATGATGTGAGGTTGAAATGATTATGTTAAAGGTTTTGTCTAAAATGTCCGCTTGCGGTAGAATGTCCGCAACTTAAGGAAATATTGTCGCTGTTGTAGGGGCGAACATTGTTCGTCCTGCACTATAATTATCTCGTTTTTCAATAATTTTATCAAATTCCTCTAGTTTCGGACGAACGATGTTCGCCCCTACATATACACCTTTTAAAAATATATACTAACCACCGCAAGCTACTTTACTGAAAAGTTTTAAACTGTAACTACACCCTAATTAACTTTATTGTAACTTCTTTAGGGGAAGAGGTTGCGAGAATTTTTATATCATAATCTAAATCATTCTTAAATTTAAAATCAACACTTCCATATGCAACAGCAGCATCTTTTCCTTCAGGGACGTAATAAACTTTTTGGCTGTGTGCATGGCGTTCAACTACAGTTAGCCCAGGGACAGCTAAAACAGCATTATATAAAGTAGAACTTATTTGGCAATTGCCTCCACCTAATCCTTTTATGGTATCACCATCTGCGGTAAAAACATTAGCTTTTTCGTATCCTTCAGAAGAAGTAGATTGTCCTACGGTTCCAGTAAAAGAAAAGGTTTCACCAGCTTTTATAATATGTTCGTTTAATTTACTACAAGTTATTGCTATATTATTATTTCTATTCGGATCACTCGTTAAAACTTTCGTTGTAAATGAACTTAAATCAATTTGCTGTGAAGGCGTAGTTTGTTGTAAAGGTGTAGAATTATTATCCAGCGAAGTAGAATAATCGTTATGCACTCCAACGAGAATTTGAGCCACATTACTTGTATTATTTGTAGTATCGGTGGCATTATTTGAAACATTGGCATTCTTATTTTCAACAACGGCAGTATTATTATTTCCATTAAAAGAACAGCCTGTTAAAAGTAATAAGCACATAATTGAAATTAATAAAAGTCTTTTCATACATAACTCCATTCTTGTTAAAATTTTTAGTAAAGTAGCTTGTGGTGGTTAGTATATATTTTTAAAAAGCGAACGACAGCCCTTTGAGGCATACGGATTACCCCTTGACTTGGAGGAGTTTTTTAAAAATATATACTAACCACCACAAGCGGACATTTTAGTCAAAAACATTAACCAGTAAATATATTTTATCCAATAAACACTAAAAATATTGACAAATTTAAAAAAAATAAGTATAATAATAGTGTTAACAATAAAAGGGGAAGAGCTATGTCAAAAATATGGAAACCATTGGGGTTAATTATATTAATTGTTGCTTGTTTATTTAACATAACATGGAAAATAATTCATAAAATGCCATTAGCTGAAGAAGTAAAATCTTCAGCAGATTATGTTAAAGTAACAGAAGATGTAATAAAATAACATTGCAATTAACGCAAAAATATGTTAATATATCATAGATATTTTTAATACAAAAAGAAAGGGAGAAGGTAAAGTATAATGAAAGCAAATTTACATCCAGAATTTAAAACAACCACAATTACATGTGCATGTGGAAACGTAATTGAAGTTGGTTCTACAAAAAAAGATTTAAAAGTTGATGTTTGTTCAAAGTGTCACGGCTTTTGGACTGGTAATTTAAAACAAAACACAACTGGTGGTAGAGCAGATAAGTTTAAGAAAAAATATGGAATTGGATAAGTTTATATTAATAATAAAAAACAAATTGATTTACATATAAAAGTCAATTTGTTTTTTAGCTAGTAAGGGGAGAAAAGACAATAAATGAAACAAATAAAATTTGAAGAATTTAAAATATCAGAAAAGATTAAAAGAGCGATAAATGATTTGGGGTATATTTATGCTACAGAAATACAGGCAAAAACAATACCAAGCGTTTTAGAAGGAAAAGATGTAATTGGACAATCGCAAACAGGCACTGGGAAAACTGCATCTTTTGCAATACCAATTTTAGAAAAAATAAATTCAAATAACAAAAACTTGCAAAGCATTATTTTATGCCCAACAAGAGAATTGGCCATGCAAGTAGCACAAGAAATAAGAAAATTTGCTAAATATATGGAAGGCATAAAAACGAGTGCAATATATGGTGGTACATCAATAGAAAATCAAATAAGAGAATTAAAAAGAGGCGTGCAAATTGTAATTGGTACGCCAGGTAGAGTTATGGATCATATAAGGAGAAAAACTATAAAGCTAGAAAACATTAGTATAGTTGTATTAGATGAAGCAGACGAAATGCTTAGCATGGGATTTGAAGAAGATATAGAAAGCATTTTAAAAGATACAAATCCTAATAGGCAAACTTTATTGTTTTCAGCCACTATGCCAAAAACAATATTAAGTATAACGAAGAAATATCAAAAAAATCCTGTGCATGTTAAAGTTGAAAACACTGAGCATACAATGCCTAAAATAGAGCAAGTATATTATGAATTAAAAGAAAAAATGAAATTGGAGACATTAATAAGAGTTCTAGAAATTCATAACCCTAAATCATGTTTAGTTTTTTGTAATACAAAAAGAAAAGTAGATAATGTAATAGAAACTCTAAAACAAAAAGGATATTCAGCAGAGGCTCTACATGGGGATATTGCACAATCTCATCGAGATAGAATAATGAAATCTTTTAAACAGGGTAATTTTAAAATATTAGTTGCAACGGATGTAGCAGCAAGAGGAATAGATGTAAATGATTTGGAAATAGTTATTAACTTTGATATACCTCAAGAAAAGGAACATTATGTGCATAGAATAGGTAGAACAGGAAGAGGAGGAAAAACAGGCAAAGCATTTACAATGGTTGTTGGCAAAGAACGATTTAGGCTAAAAGAAATTGAGAAATTTGCAAATACGAAAATAAAAGCAGAGAAGCTTCCAACAATTGGACAAGTAAATGAGATGAGAAGAAATAAAATAAAAAAACAAATTTTAGATGTAATACAAACCAAGGAATATATTGATGAAAATATAATTAATGAATTAATAACTGAAAAAGTGGATGCTACAGATATAGCAAAAGCTTTACTTACCATGAAAACGGGTAAAACCGCAACAAGTGAAAATAAAACTTTGAATTCAGCTTCAATACAAGATAAAAATGGAATGGTAGAAGTGTTTATTAACGTAGGAAAACTAGACAACATTAGAGTTAAAGATATTATAGGAAGTATCGTTGGAAATACTGGTATATCTGGTGAAGATATTGGGAAAGTAAATCTTTTAGAAAAATATTCTTTTGCAGAAATTCAAAAAGAGTATATAGAGGATGTAATTGTGGGTATGAAAAATAAACAAATTAAGGGTAAGGATGTAAATATAGAAATCGCCAATAAAACAAATAAGTAATAAGAGGATTATATGAGAAAAAAAGTTTTAGTAATGATTGTTGTAATATTATTTATATTATTTTTCGTATTTCTATATTATGGAATACATTTAAAAGGTATTGCTAAAATAAGAGATTATATAGAAATTACTGGTATTTTTGATGGAGAATGTACATTAAATATACCTAAAATTGTAAGCAAAACTGATTACAATAACAATGGAATTCCTGATTCGGAAGATATTTTAATAGGCGCAAGAAAAGATGTAAGCAATAAGCCAACATATGTAAGCAAATATTACGCTGGAGGATATCCGCCAGATAATGAAGGAGTGTGTACAGATGTAATATGGAGAGCATTAAAAGAAGCAGGTTATAATCTTAAAGATATGGTGGATGCAGACATTAAAAATAATGTTCAAGCTTATCCAAGAGTGGAAGGAAACCCTGATCCGAATATAGATTTTAGGAGGGTTCCGAATCTTAAAGTGTTCTTTGATAGAAATTATGAAAAACTTACAACAGAGATTATTCCAAACGATATACAAAATTTATCTGAATGGCAAGGAGGAGATATTGTTATTTTTGGGAACTCGGGTGAACACATTGCAATTGTATCAGACAAAAGAAATAAATATGGAGTCCCATATATTATACATAATGCTGGACCGACCACAAAAGAAGTAAATGAGCTAGAATATTGGAATGATTATATTTCACCAATCGTAGGACATTACAGAATTTCAAAATAAAAGATAAATTTTTATAGTGAAAAAAATTTTAAAAAAGTTAAATAATAATTTCATAATCCAATAATTCAATATTATTAGATATAAAATTTTTATTTCTATCAATTGATTGACTTAAATCTGTTGATAGATATTTTTTATTGTCATCTGGAAACACTGTTACCACTGGCTCATTTAGCATTTCACTTAATAAAACACTACCTATAAAATTTGCTCCTGATGAGATTCCAACTCCTAACCCTAGTTCTTTTGATAACTTTCTTGCCATATTTATAGAATCGTCATCATTTACTAAAATTATTTTATCAATCATACTTTTGTCAATTAAATCTGGAATGAAATCATCTCCGATTCCTTCAATTTTATGCTGTTCAATTATTTCACCCTTAGAGATAATTGGCATTTTATCTGGTTCAATTGCAACAACTAATATATCAGAAGTCTTTTCTTTTAGCCTTTTTCCAACGCCCATTAAAGTTCCACCTGTTCCAATACCAGAAACAAAGCCACTTATTTCTTCTGGCAATTGCTGAATAATTTCTGCTCCTGTTGTTTCATAATGTGCTAAAAAGTTATCATTGTTGGCAAACTGATTCGATAAGAAACCATTTAATTCTTTAGCTAACTTTTTTGATTCAGAAACACATTTTATAAAACCTCCATCTTCTTTTGAAATTAAAGTTACATTCGCATTATATAAGTTCATTAAGTCTAGTCTTTCAATACTTACCCAACTGGGCATAAAGATATATACTGGATTTTTATAGTAAGCCCCTATTGCTGCTAGCGAAATTCCTGTGTTTCCGCTTGTTGCTTCAACTATAGGCATTTCTTTTTTTAGTTCACCTCTTTTTATAGCATTGTTTATTATATAATAAGCTACTCTGTCTTTTATACTCCCAGTTAAATTATATGATTCTAGCTTTGTATATATATTTTTAACTTTTCCGTTATAATTATATTTAATTTTAACCATAGGTGTGTTTCCTATAGTATGACCTATTTCAAACATATGAATCGCTCCTTTTTTGTTTACATTAATATAATATATTTTTGTAGGTAAGTCAATGTGATGATTTTATACATTAAAAACTTGTATAATACCTGGCTGTACTTTTTGTGTGAAATAATATATAATAAAGACAATAATTTATAAATCTATTTGTTATTTAATGGAGGGATTAATATGGCATTTGCGATAATTCTAATAATTTTAATATGCATAGTCTTTTTTATAGAAAAAGCTTTTAAGCAGAATAAACAAGAGAACAAAGATTTCACAAATTCAAACGTTCAAACATCTGCATATAAATCAAAAACGTATTTATTTACACAAACGGAATTAATGTTTTATAAGCAATTAGTAAAAGTTACTGATAAACTAAATCTAGTTATCTTTCCTAAAATCAGAATAGCCGATATAGTTAATATAGATAACAAAAGTAAATACATAGAGTATTTTAATAAAGTAAAATCTAAGCATGTTGATTTTCTTATATGTGATAAAAGTAATTGTAAAATTAGGTTTTGTATAGAATTAGATGACTATACCCACAATAGGGAGAAGCAGATACAAAATGATAATTTTAAAAATACATTATTTAATGAAATAGGTATAAAGTTACTTAGAATTAAAGTAAGTAATTTTTATAATGTTGAAGAGCTACAAAAACAAATAGAAGAAATTATTAACATACAACCTCAAAGTATAATTAAAGAGTGAGTGAAGAGATTTTTTCCATCACTCTTTTTTATCTCCGTTATTCAATTCCTCAATGAAGCCAGCAGTTATAATACCAGTAGGGAGGGCAATTATAGCAATACCGGCAATTGAAGATACCATACTTATAAATCTTCCCATCTCCGAAACAGGATGCATATCTCCATATCCTACAGTTGTTACAGAAATGGTTGACCAATATAAAGCATCAAAAAAATTATTAAAAATACTAGAATCGACATTAAACATTATTAATGCTGCAACGAAAATGTAACCTAATGTAAACAATAAAATGGAAACAAGCAAATATTCTCGCTTTTTTATTACATTTAATATTATTTCAAAATGATATGAATATCTTAATATTTTAAAAACTCTAAGGGCTTCTACAAGTCTTAATATTCTCAATAATTTAAACGTGGCATTAACTACATTTAAATATGGCAATATAGATAGCAAATCAATTATAGCAAACGGGGTAAATGGGTATAAAATAAAGGATTTTAACCCATGCTTTAATTTTAAATTTGCTGTAAACCATCTAAATAAGTAATCTATAATAAATATAATTGCACAAACAATATCTATAATTGGAAATAGGGGATGGTTTTCTTTAAACATTAAAGGAATAATACTTAATATTATTACAAAGAGCATTAGTATATCGTAAAAATCATATTTTTTCTTAGTTAAAGAGTCATTTTTTGTTGGTTCTATTAATTTAAATATTTTTTCTTGAATTTTCAATTATTTTTCCTCCTAATTTTTAAAATTATATCACAAGGGAATAGGTAAGTGCAATGCTTGAAAATTTTTTTGTTAGGGAATTGTTAATAAAACAAAAAAAATTAAGGCTTAGATATGAATTCGGATCCAAAAAATAAAATCTAAAAAACAATAGGAAATGAAATATTTTAAAAAAGCTATTGACAAAAAAATTGTTTTGATATATATAATATTATAGATTAAAGGTTGTGGGGAATGTTGCTCATAACATATTTTTAAAAATATCACATTGCACAAAATGAAAGTTTTGTGCAATCAGGAATAGGAACATATTAAAATATAATTGTATAACCCCTTCCCTCGTGCTATAATACTGAATTTACAGACTCTTACAAGAAAGGATTTCTTATATGAATATTAATAAAGATTATAATCCTCCATATTTAAACAGTTTTCTGAACTACCTAAGTTCTGTTTTAAATAAATCATCTAATACAATTAAAGAATATAACTATGATTTAGTTACTTTTTTAAAATATCTTAAAACTCCCTCTCCTACCGACGCCAATCAAGAAGAAGTAACTATTAATGATATACCATTAACTGCCCTTGAAAATCTTACTCTAAACGATTTATATGATTATACTAGTTATCTTAAAGATGTAAAAATAAATGATGTATCTGCTAGAGCAAGGAAAGTAGCTAGTTTAAAGACATTTTTTAAGTATTTAAATGTAAAGGCCAATTTAATAAAAACTAATCCAGCTCAATATTTAGATACTCCTAAGATTGGTAAAAGGCTACCTAAATATTTAACTTTAGAGGATAGCAAAAAGCTTCTTAATACAGTTAATGAATTTAATAGTGAAAATAAGCAAAGAGACTATGCTATTATTACTTTATTTTTAAATTGCGGCATGCGTTTATCAGAATTAGTTAGTATAGATATAAATCATATTGATTTTGAAAACGATAAGTTAAATGTAATTGGTAAAGGAAATAAAGAACGTACTATCTATTTAAATAAAGCTTGTATAAAATCCATTAATGATTATATATTAACCTCAAGTAGAAAACCTGTTAAAAACGATTCTCAAGCGTCAAAAATGAATCCATTATTTCTTAGCGAAAGAAAGAAACGTATCAGCAAAAGAACGGTACAATATATTGTAAAAAACTATCTTACAATGATGGGATTGAGTCAATATTCTACTCACAAACTAAGACATACCGCAGCTACATTAATGTATCAATATGGTGATGTAGATATAAGAGCACTGCAAGAACTACTTGGGCATGAGAGTATTTCTACTACTCAAATTTATACCCATGTAGATAATTCTCAAGTAAGAGCCGCTGTCGAAAGCAATCCTTTATCTGATTTTAAATAAAAACGGTGAAGTGAAAAGTTAAATTCCAGTTTCAACCTTGCACGAAAAATTGTAAAGATAATGTCCAGATTCATTGAAATTTGGACATTTTTTTAATCAATAGGTAGTTGATTTTTAATGAGAAATG
>WRFS01000026.1 GCA_009778695.1 Oscillospiraceae bacterium | reverse complement strand
ATTGCTCGTCTGTGCTACAGAGAAATTCCTATAAAAAATAAAAAAACAAGCAAATTCTTCGAAGAGCGGACGACTGATAGTCGCCCCTACAAAGAAAAAATTCTTACATCGAAAAAAATTCAATTACATAAGATGTTGACAAAAAGATTGCAAAGTGCTATAATTAAAGAGCAGTTTTTTTATTTATCAACTCCCATTTTAATGGGAAAAACCATGGAGGATAACAACATGGCTACAAAGAAGAGCAAAAAAGAGCAGAAACCCAAGGCTGGGACAGGTGGCAAAAAAAAGAGCACTCCAGTCGCTGGGACCGGCAAGAAAAAGGGCAAGTAATGCTCTTTAAAAAGGGAGCGGTCGCAATGACCGCTCCTGATTACGTTATAGGAAACCAATTTACATCCAGGACCCAAAATGAGCAATGTATCTTTTCTTTGCAAACTTTATAGTCAACCAATATCCAACAAACAGTATCACGTACCAAAACGCAAAACTAATTGGTATTACTGTAAATTTGAATATAACGGCAATTGGAGTAAAAGATATAAATATTGCCAACAAGCTAATCACACCAGTCGATAGTATAAATAACTTTGATGGATTACTTTTTAATATTTTCTTCTTATTTGTTCTAATCAAATAAACAATTAATATTTGTGATAAAGCCCCAAAAATAAACCATCCATTTTGGAATAAACTAGCTTTATCAATTGAATTGGCTCCTAATACAAACCATAGTAATATAAAGCAAAGCACATCAAAAATTGAACTTAATGGTCCCATTATTAATATGAAGTTTCTAATTTCACGAGTATTCCATTTCCTT
This sequence comes from Oscillospiraceae bacterium, assembly GCA_009778695.1. Taxonomy (GTDB): domain Bacteria; phylum Bacillota; class Clostridia; order TANB77; family CAG-508; genus WRFS01. The sequence continues at coordinate 25,951 of WRFS01000026.1, read as the reverse complement.
GGTTTCTCTAAATATTCTTCATCTACATTATCAAAAGCTATTCCTGTTTGAGAAAAGTCAGATAATAGGCTTTGTAGTAATATATGTATTGGCAACAAAGGCAAAAATGGTAAAAAGACACTTGCAATTAGCACAGAGAATATATTTCCAAAGTCGCTGCTTATAGTCATTTTAATATATTTTAATATATTACTAAATGTTTTTCTTCCTTCAATAATTCCATCTTTTAGAACCATTAAATCTTTTTCTAGTAAAATTATATCTGCTGTTTCTTTTGCAATATCTACAGCATTTTCAACGGAAATACCAACATCAGACTGTTTAAGCGGAGGTGCATCGTTTATTCCATCCCCAATATATCCGAGAGTGTGGCCATTTGCTTGTAGCATTTTAACAACTCTTTCTTTTTGAATAGGGGAAAGCTTAACAAATAAGTTGCAGCTTTCAATTTGCGGTTTTAGTTCTTCATCACTTAAATTTTCTATATCCTTGCCACTTAAAATATGGGTAGTATCTATTCCAATGTTATTACATATATGTGTTGCAACTCCAGCACTATCGCCAGTTAGAACTACAACTTTAACTCCGTGTTTTTTTAAAGCAGAAATTGCTTTTGCAGCACTTTCTTTAGGTGGGTCAAGTAAACCTACAAAACCCATCAATACCATTTCTTTTTCGTCTTCAACATTAAATTCATTTATGCCTCTAATATTATTTTTTTGTGCAATGGCAAGAACCATTAGTCCATCGTTGTTATATTTTTCGTAAGTTAACTTAGCTTGTGCTTTCATTTCGTCAGTAAAGTCTTGGGCTACACCATCAATTTCAACATATGAACATATTGAAATTATTTCATCAACTGCACCTTTGGTGATTAACTGACGTTTGTTGTTTAGGTCTTCAACAACAACACTTAAACGTCTTCTATTGAAATCAAAAGGTATCTCGTCAACGCACTTATATTGCTCAATTAAAGGTCTTGCTTCTTCTCTGGCAACTATGGCTAAATCGATTACATTTTTTTGACCAGTATGAAAATAACTGTTTAGAAATGCATGTTTTAATATTTTTTCGCTTTCATTTTCAAAAATATCTATATATTTTTCGATGGTTATTTTATTTTCTGTAAGTGTACCAGTTTTATCGGTACACAGTATATCCATTTCTCCAAAAGCTTGGATTGAACTTAAATTCTTTACTATAGTTTTTTTCCTTGACATCTTTACTGAGCCATTAGCAAGAGCAGAAGTCATAATCATAGGAAGCATTTCTGGAGTTAAACCAACTGCCATAGTAACAGCAAAAATAATTGATTCTAGCCAATTGCCCTTTATAACTCCATTTATTAAAAATACAGCTGGAAGCACAACTATCATAAGTCTAATCAACAACTTACTTATTGAAGCAATTCCTTTTTCGAAACTATTTTTACTTGTTTTGCCAGACAAGTCTTTAACCATATTACCGAAATATGTATTGTTTCCTGTAGAAAGTATTAGTGCTTTTGCATTGCCACTTACTACATTCGTGCCCATAAAGCCGAGGTTTGATATATCTGTTAAGGTTTCTTCTAAATTGTTCTTGTAATTAAATTTTTCCACGGGGCTTGATTCACCAGTTAAGGTGGATTGGGAAATAAATAAGTCTTTTGTTGTTAGAAATATCACATCACCAGGTAAAATGTCTCCAGAAGATAATTTTACTACATCACCAGGGACTACTTCTTCTATAGAAATTTCTTTTTCTGAATTATCTCTAATTACGGTAGCTTTATTAACAATCATCTTTTTAAGTTTTTCTGCGGAGTTATTTGATTTTTGTTCTTGAAAAAATCCTATTAGAGAAGATATAAGTATAATTGAAAGAATAATTATTACCGACAAGTAACTTGGTGTATCAGAAAAAACTACATCTGTAAAAAATGTGGTTACCGCAACTGCGAATAATATTAAATTTAGAGGGTTTATAAATGCGGTTATAAACTTAAATAATATGCTTTCTTTTTTTCCAGAAGAGATTATGTTGTAGCCGTATTCATCAAGCTTGTTTTCAATATTAGCTTGGCTTAAGCCTTGGAGGCTGGTCTGATATGTTGAAAATAATTTTTCTTGTGTTAGTTCAGTACGTTCTTTCAAGAAATTTGTTATTTTATCTTTTGATTCTTTCATAAGTCGACTCCTTTTTTTATATATTATCATAAGTTTGTGAAAAATGCTATATTTTTTGTTTAAATTTCATGGTCACCTTAAATAAAATTTTAATATTTTATAAAATGACAGAACTGTAGGGGCGAGCATTGCTCGTCCGAGATTAATCAAATTTAATATGCAATATGTACAAAAAATAGAATATCTTTATTGGGAGTTATCCCAGAATCAAAAATTATTTTATGAATACATAGTAAGGAATGAAAAAAATATTATCTTATAAAGCAATATATAATTGACAGTGTTATTAATTGGGAACAAGATCGATATTATATATAATCGGACGAGCAATGCTCGCCCCTACAGTTTTGTCATTTTTTAAAATATTAAAATTCTGTAATATTCTATGAAATCACCATGTTTAAATTTAAACCATAATTTTATGTAACATCTGCATTTATCCTGACATAAATTATTTTGGAGGGACTTTTATGCAGATTTTTTCAATTCTTTTATTTGGGCTTTCTTCCAATATAGACAATCTTTTTATTGGCATGGCATATGGGGCAAAAAAAATAAAAATTGGTATGATTTCAAATTTAATAATAGGGAGTATTACATTTATTGGAACGCTTGTATCCATGTTTTTAGGTAAAACTTTACTTTATTTTATTCCTTTATCGATAGCAAGTGCATTAGGAAGCATTATTATTATTGCAATTGGATGTTTTTATTTGATTAAATATTTATATTATAATATTAAGAAAATATCAGGGGATTTACAAATAGAGAAGTATGATAAAGATAAATCTGGGAATATAGAATTAAGTGAAGCATTTGCACTAGGATTTGCATTAACAATTAATAATATTGGACTTGGTATTGGTGCAAGTATAATAGGATTAAATATTATAGCAACAGCTATAGTTTCATTTTTAATAAGTGTTGTTTTTATACATACTAGTAATTTGGTTGGGAATAATTATGTATCAAAGTTTTTGGGTAAATATACTGAATTAATAGGGAGTGTAATGATTATATTATTGGGCGTATGTGAGTTCATATTATAATAACTCCGCAATGGTGTACTATATATCTTTTTTCAAAAGCCACCCTCCAAGCTCACTGGTAATCCGTATGCCTCAAAGGGCTGTCGGGCGATTTTTGAAAAAAGATATATAGTACACCATTGCTCAGCAAATTAATTATGATGTCCTGTTACTCTTTATTACTACATAATCTAATAGAAGCTACAACTGATATTATTGATAACAGCAATGTAATAGCAATATTTTTATAAATATAATCCAAACAAGAAGCATCAGTAAATATATTATTTGATATTGTTACAAGATAATTAGGAAGATATTTTCCAAAACTAAACAAACTAAATATATCTAACGAAAAAATAACTACAAACGATACAACTATGCTTATTATATTACTTTTAGAAATTGTACTGCATAAATTCACAACGCATATTACAAATATCATGTAAATATACATCGATAAAAGTGCAAGGAATGAATATTCCATAAAAATTTTATCGAATAAAATATAATTATAAATACTAAATAACAATATAGAAATAAGATATACTCCAGTTATTACTATTACTTGAGACACTATCTTGGATAAAATAAAATTACTTTTTGTAACATTATTATTTATTAAATTTGTATATAATCCTTTAGCTTTTTCATTTGCTATTATACCTGCAAAGATAATGATGGTTGCAAATAAACATAAGCCATCAATGTTTTTAAAAAATTGTACGTAACTATCTATTATTGTTGGATCTGGCATTGATATTTGAAAGCTATCTCCTGCATATTTTAGTAATTCTGGTGTCATTTTTGCAATGAGTGGGCTGGAGAATGCAAATATAAAGAAAATAGCACATAATATTAATACTTTCTTAGTTTTAAATAATTCTTTTATATCTTTTTTTAATAGTATTGTAAATTGTTTCATTATTCTGCCACCTCTTTCATGAAGATTTCTTCTAATGTCGGAGTAACAACGTTAAACTTATTTATATTAATTTTTTCTTTGGTTAATATTTTAAAAATATTGTTTTGAAATTCGGGCATATTATCTACTTTGAATTTTAAACTGTTTTTTTGCGGGCGGATACTATCTGCCTCTACGCTATTAATTTCAATATCGGTAGCATTAAAAGCGTCTGAAAATTTTTTCATATCTTTTTCATTCATAAATTCTAATTCTATCATATTTGTTAAGAATTTATTTTTAACTTCGGATATAGTTCCATCCATTAATTTTTTTCCATTATTAATTATAATTATTTTATCGCTTACTCTTTCAATATCATCAATAATATGAGTTGAAAACAATATGGTCATTTTTCCTTTTAATTTACTTAAAAGGTCGAAAATTTCTTTTCTCCCAATTGGGTCAAGGGCTGATACAGGTTCGTCTAACAAAAGTATTTTTGGGTTTGAAATAATGTTAGAGGCAATGCCAATTCTTTGTTTCATGCCTCTTGAGAATTTACCAACTCTTTTTTTAGTAACACTTTGTAATCCAACTAATTCTAATGTTTCTTTAATTCTATTATCAATATTATCTAAATTATTTAATTGACAAATGAATTTTAAATACTCATAAGATGTCATATAATTATAAAACTCTGGAACATCTTGTAGAAATTTAATATCTCTACTTGGGTTCTTAGAGTTTATGAATTTTCCTAATATTTCAATTGTTCCGCTGTTGCTATTTATAAGACCGTTTAGTAATTTAAAAGTTGTGGTTTTTCCAGCACCATTAGGACCTAAAAAACCACAAATAGAGTTTTCTTCTATTTCAAAAGATAGGTCATCAATTACTGTTTTGTTATCGTATTTTTTTGTTACGTTCGTTAATTTAATTACTATCATCTTGACCATCATCTCCACTTTCTAAAATTAAATAACAGATATTTCCTATGTAACTGGTAAGTATAACAATAAAAACCCAAATAACTCTAGATAAATACTTTGTTTTGGATTTTTTGCTTATATTAACTAGGTTTATAATCATTAGAATTAATTGTATAAGTATAATTGGAGTGAGTAATAATATTGTTGTTTTATCCATAATATTTTCCCTTCTTTATATTCCATCTATTCCAAAAATACAATTTTCATGAATAAACTGCATAATCTTGTCATAATTATTAGTATTATAAAAATCTGACAATAGAGCATTAAACTCATTTAAGAATTCTTCTTTAATAAGAATAATTCCATTACCATTACTTATCATTAACTTGTTAGCTGCGATTGTACTTGTTCTTTTATTACCATCCCAAAACAGTTGGGAACGCATACAATATAACATTAATTTAATTGAAGTTTTCGTAATAGACTCTTCATTTGAAATTTCTTCAAGTTCATTAATAACAATTTCTTTATTTGGAACTTCTGGTATATAATTTGTTCCGCTTATTCCAACATTACCAGACCTAAGAACGCCCCAATTTAAAGATTCATTTCTACTTACATAAGAATTTATTTTGCAAATATAATCCAAATTTAATTCTTCATTTATTGAATTTAATACATATTTCCAAGCATCTCTTAAATTTAAAATGCAGTTTATTTCATCAAGTTTTAAGTTTGGCACATTAACACCGTCTAATATTGTTTGGGTTTCAGGATATGTGACATTTAAACCCTCTAACTTTGCACTGCTGTAAATACTAGATACTAATATTTTCTTTGCCAAAAATACATTTTGTTCTAAAGTTAAATTATACTTATCTTTCATACTTACACCTTCTTTGGCTAGACCATATACTTCTAACCTCTAACCTCTAACATCCAATTTGGCAGGGGTAGAAGGATTCGAACCCTCACGAACGGTTTTGGAGACCGGTGTGCTACCATTAACACTATACCCCTAAATCACAATAAGGTAATTATAACATGGTCAGTTGACGAAGTCAACTGTGTATTTTTTAAAAGAAACTTAAAAACTTATTGTAATTAAAAACAATAAGTGGTATACTTACTTTAAAATTTAATAAAGGGTAAAAATGTTGTAAAGGCTTGTAGCTATTGCAATTCGGTTTTTTTGTATTTAAATAGGAGGTTTTTTTAAAATGTACATAAGAAAAAACAAAGGAATAACGCTTATAGCGTTAATAATTACGGTAATTGTAATGCTAATACTAGCAGGAGTGGCAATAGGCAGTATAATTAATAATGGATTAATTGATAAGACGGGGCAAGCAGTAGAGGCATATAATAATTCAGTTAATAATGAAAATGATCAAATGAATAATGCATTAGGATGGTTTGACAACATAAATGGTGGAAGTAATAATGGAGGAAGCACAGATGGGAGTTGGAACGGCGTAGTAAATACACCCAAATTAGCAAGTGGAATGAAAGCAGTATATTGGGCAAAAAATGATGCTGGAGATATAGACACGGAAAATCCAGCAAATAATACTATTGAAATAATAGAAGGTGCCCAAAATTTTAAACCAGAAAACTGGTATAACTATGTAGCACAAACAGGAACAACAGATGGAAAAACAAGCAGATGGGCAAATGCAAAAACAGATGATGGAAGTTATTGGGTATGGATACCAAGATTTGCATATGAAATAACCAAAGGACTTGGAACAAGCACAGCAGGGACAATAAATATAAAATTTTTGCAGGGAACAACAAACAAAGATAGCGATGGTAATACCATCAGTACAACATATCCAACAGTAATTGGTGATGCAATGACAGATTATGTAGTAGAACCATGTTTTACAAATGGAACAGCAAATAATTACGAAAATGGAGAATGGAAAGCAGACGTATCAGGAATATGGGTAGCAAAATTCGAGGCAAGTAATGCAAATGCAACAGCTTCGTCAGCTGGAACGAGTAATAATACAATAAAAATATCCCCAAATGTAAAAAGTAAAACCGATGTAATAATAGGGACCTTTTATACAATAGCATATGATTATGACAGGGATTTAGAAAGTCATATGATAAAAAATAGTGAATGGGGTGCGGTAGCATATTTAACACACAGTCAATATGGAAGAAATGGCACAGAAGTATCTATAAATTCAGTTACTACAACAGGTGGTGGAGATTATGCAAACAATGTAAGCCAAAGTAGTACAGGGAATATAACAGGAATATATGACTTAAATGGAGGAGTATGGGAACATGTAGCAGCATATATTCCTAATGGACAGTCTTTATTATCAAGTCAAGGGGGTGAAGGATGGCAAGGAGTATCAACGGTAGCCACTCCTACTCCCACAGATATAAGTACCCCTTATACAACAGCATATCCATATAGTGATAGTAGTAAAACATGGGCAGATAATTATATGGTATATAAAAATTTACAGACAAGTACCTATGGGTATGGAGATGCAATATTGGAAACATCCACAACTGGAGCAAGTGTTATGAATGCTTGGAATGGAGATTATACGGGTTTTCCTCCATATAGTAGTCCACTGTACGTATTCTTTGTACGTGGTGGTGCTAACAATTTGGGTACAGGTGCAGGTATATTTGCATACTACCAAAGTGAAGGTACTCCTAATGGAGGAGGTCTTCGTGTGGTATTAATTCCATAAAACACTATACGTAATTTTATCGAATTTTCAAAAGTTCTTTTCAACATAAAAAATATTAAATGAAGTGATTGTAATTAAAAAGCATGTATGATATATTATTTTTAAATTAATAAATGGTAAAAATATAGCAAAAATTTATAATTTTAATTTATTTTTTGTATGTAAGGAGAAAAAGTTTAAAATGTACATAAGAAAAAACAAAGGAATAACGCTTATAGCGTTAATAATTACGGTAATTGTAATGCTAATACTAGCAGGAGTAGCAATAGGCAGTATAATTAATAATGGATTAATTGATAAGACGGGGCAAGCAGTAGAGGCATATAATAATTCAGTTAATAATGAAAATGATCAAATAAATAATGCATTAGGATGGTTTGATAATATAAATAATGGTGGAAGTAATGATAATGGAGGAAGCACAGATGGGAGTTGGAATGGAACAGTAAATACACCCAAATTAGCAAGTGGAATGAAAGCAGTATATTGGGCAAAAGATGATTCTGGAGATATAGACACGGAAAACCCAGCAAATAATACTATTGAAATAACACAAGATGACCCAAATTTTAAACCAGAAAACTGGTATAACTATGTAGCACAAACAGGAACAACAGATGGACAAACAAGCAGATGGGCAAATGCAATAACAGATGATGGAAGTTATTGGGTATGGATACCAAGATTTGCATATGAAATAACTAAAGGACTTGGAACAAACACAGCAGGGACAATAAATATAAAATTTTTGCAGGGAACAACAAACAAAGATAGCGATGGTAATACCATCAGTACAACATATCCAACAGTAACTGGTGATGCAATGACAGATTATGTAGTAGAACCATGTTTTACAAATGGAACAGCAAATAATTACGCAAACGGAGAATGGAAAGCAGAAATAGCAGGAATATGGGTAGCAAAATTCAGAGCGAGCCATTCAGATGCAACTTCATTAGTAATAGGGACGAGTACAACAATAAAGATAGTTCCAAGCATACAGAGTTGGACAAATGCAACACCAGGAGATAGTTATACTTTTAGCCGTGAGTACAACGAGAATTTAGAAAGTCATTTAATGAAAAATAGTGAGTGGGGAGCAGTAGCATATCTAACACATAGCCAATATGGAAGAAATGGGACAGCAGTAACAGCTAATAATAGGATTATGACAGGAGGCAATGATTATAAAAGTAATACAAATCAAAGCAGTACAGGAAACATAACAGGAATATATGACTTGAGTAGTAGTAATGGCTGGGAAAATGTAGCAAGTTATATCACAGATGGAGTTGCTAGTTTATCAACATATGGATGGCCAGGAATATTAACAACAGCAAATGAAAATCCAACAGGTGTAAGTACACCTTATGCAACAGCATACCCATATAATAGTAGTAGTGATACAGGTACAGCTAATTATGCAGCTACAAATAATTATAAAGCATATAAAAATTTAAAAGATTCAAGTAATGGTACCTATGGGTATGGAGATGCAATATTAGAAACATCATCTAGTGCAAATGCTACGAGTAGTTGGTTTTCAAATTATTCGAATTTTCCAAATTCGGCAGGTCCATTCTTCACACGTGGAAGTATCTACAATAGTGGAGGTGTGTTTGGATTCAACTACGCCACCAGTGGTTATATTTATGGCGGTTTTCGAATAGTGCTAGTTCCATAAAACAACTAGGAAACTATAAAAAATATAGTGAGAAATTAGCAGGGGAATTTTATGTGGGTGTCCTAGAATGTAAAATATTTTTAATATCATAATTATACAAAATAGCGTGAGTGGTTGGTAGAGCTTTTAAAAAAATTGCCCGACAGCCCTTTGAGGCATACGGATTACCCCTTGTCTTGGAGGGAGTTTTTTTAAAAGCTCTACCAACCACGGAAGCGGACTATTATAGTAGATTTCTATATAATTAATAAAAAACCTTTCTTTATTCTTATAAATATGATAAAATAGCAAAGTAGGAGAAAAGCATGGGATTTTTTGATAAACTAAAACAAGGCTTAAGCAAAACAACATCATCTTTTTCTAATGTATTCATTGGATTTAAAAAAGTTAACGAAGAATTGCTAGAAGAATTAGAAGAAACATTAATAATGTCGGATGTTGGAACAGATACATCAATAAAAATAATTAGTAATCTAAGAGATAGAATAAAAAAAGAAAAAATAGAAGATTCTGAACAAGTAAAAATAGCCTTAAGAGAAGAAATGGAAAATATATTTAAAAGTCAAGACAATGCATTAAATTTACAATCAACACCAGCAGTAATACTTATAGTTGGTGTTAATGGTGTTGGGAAAACCACATCAATAGGAAAGATAGCAAACAGACTTAAGCAAGAAGGAAAAAAAGTAATAATTGCAGCAGCAGATACATTTAGAGCAGCAGCAGTTGAACAAATTGAAATATGGGGTAAAAGAGCAGGAGTAGAAGTAATAAAAAAAGCAGAAGGCTCAGACCCAGCTTCAGTAGTATTTGAGGCAATACAAGTTGCCAAACAAAATAATGCAGAAGTATTAATTTGTGATACTGCTGGGAGACTTCACAATAAGCAAAACTTGATGGACGAGCTAACAAAAATAAATAAAGTAATAACAAAAGAATTACCAGATTCTTCAAAAGAAACATTATTAGTGTTAGATGCGACCACTGGCCAAAATGCAATACTTCAAGTTAAAGCTTTTAAAGAAACAGTGGATATTACAGGATTAGTTCTTACAAAGCTTGACGGAACCGCAAAGGGTGGAGTGGTTATTGGAATAGTTAACGAAAATAATATTCCAATAAAATTTGTTGGAGTCGGAGAAAAAATAGATGATATGGAAGAATTTAATGCAAAGGATTTTGTAACAGCGATAGTGGAATAGTAATATATTGATAAAACAAAAATGTAATGATATAATACAATGAAATTGGGGGAAATTGTAGTATGAACATAAGAAAAAACAAAGAAAATGGAATAACATTAATAGCATTAATTATAACAGTAATTGTAATGCTAATACTAGCGGGAGTGGCAGTACGTAGTATAATTAATAATGGGTTAATTAGTAAAACAACGCAAGCCGTAAGTGCATATAATAATTCGGTTAATGATGAAGAAAGTTCAATAAGTAACATGATAACTATGTTAGATAGTGTAGGTGGAAGTGGATACACTCCTCCAGCACCAGTAGAGCCTGAAATAAAAGCAGCGGATTTAGGAACAGATGATGGTAATATTGCAAGTAGCACAGATAGCACAGGAGTAATAGAAATAGTATGGTTAGATATGAATAATAATGTAATAGAAAAACCATTGGCACCAAATCTAGGATCAGGAGGGGGCCTAACACCAGTGAAATGGGACGGAACAACAGAAGTACCAACAACTGCTAATGATACGAATTGGTATAATTATCAAGCACAAGTGGGAGCAACAGATGGAAAGACAAGCAATTGGGCAAATGCGAAAACATCAGATGGAAGTTATTGGGTATGGGTACCAAGGTATGCATATAAAATAATATATTTTGATAATACAGATCATGCGGACTATTATAGAGAAAAAGGTGAAGATAGTGGATTTGATAAAAGTTGGATAACAGGATATAGTACAATATATGGAATGATAGATAAAGATGGCAACATAGTGCAGGGAAGCGTACCTAATATTAATGTAGCAGATAGAGTAAAGACATCGGGATATACAGATTACATACCGCATCCAGCATTTTTAGGAACAGGATATGAAAATTTAGGTGGCGGATTTGGGACAACTTCAAAAGGAATAAGTGGATTTTGGGTAGCAAAGTTTGAAATGAGCATGGAAGATGGAAATGGAGTAAACGTAGATACAGCAAATGCTACAATGGGAAATGTGGCGTTGTCCAGCACAGTAAAGGCTGTAAGCAAGCCCGGGCTAAATAGCTGGGTGTATATAAATATAGCAAATTGTTACGAAAATTCACTTAATTACGATGCTAGTTTAGGGCATAATGAATATGACAGTCATTTATTTAAAAATAGTGAATGGGGAGCGATAGCCTATTTAACTCATAGTAGGTATGGAAGGAATGGAACAAACATATCAAGAAATTCTGCGGCAGGATCTGACATTGCATCAGATGGTCAAGCTATAACAGGAATAACAGGAGGAGGAAGTGGAACCGTATATGCTACAACAAACGGAGAACAAAGTACTACTGGAAATGCAACAGGAATATATGATATAGCTGGAGGAGTATACGAACAAATAGCAGCATTTAATAATGCATATTCTGGAATATATTATACAGATTCAAGTTGTTTAAGTGTAAGTGGAAAAACCTTTGCAAGTACTGGAGGAGTTAGCACAAAATATACAACAGCATATAGTAATAACACTAGCATGAGTGAACCAACGACACTAAATGATTTTTTTGATACAGGAGGTCGTCATTTGTCAAATATAGGGGATGCATCATATGAAACCTATGTTAGTGGGATTGTAGGATGGTTTACAGCATATATTCAATTCATAAATAATGATGATGGGATTAATCCTGGTACTGGGAGGCCATTTATGGTTCGTGGAGGATGGTTTTATTCTAGTTCAGTGTTTTCTAATCCATTTGAGCAGGAAAATGAAACGGGGGCAGCCGTATACCGTGGAGGATTTCGTATAGTGTTGAGTATTCAATAAAGGAGAGGATTTATGGAACAAGACAAAAGTCAACTAACAAAAGAACAAGAAAAAGTAATAAAAAGAAGTAGGCTCTTTAACAAAAGAGTCATTCTTGTTTTGTTATTTTTGCTTATTTTTGTAATATGTGAATATATAAATTTCAGAGGAAACTATTTAGAAACACTGGAAATAGGTGGGCAATATGTAGACAAATTTATGCAGGAACAAAAAGATACTTCAATAATAGGAATTATTACATTTGTAATAATATACTTGGCAATATATATTAACACTAGAGTTATAAAAAGAGGCTTAAAAAAATTTTTCGTTGAAGAAAAAAGAGACATGCCTAAGCTCCCAAATAAATCATTATCATTGTTTGTGAGTCTAATTTTAGCTGTAGTAATTAGTTCAATAATTTCGCCTAAAATAATGCTGTTCTTAAACTCAACTTGGTTTGGGCAAAATGACCCAATTTTTAATATGGATATAAGATACTATATATTTCAAAAACCATGCATTGAAATGCTATTACAATATATTATAGTATTTGTTGTGGGACTTTTAATATATTCAGCAGCTTATTATGTAATAGTATTAAATAAATATTTTGAAGGAATCGATATTGAGAGTTTAAAAAAGAATACTATTACAAAACAACTTTCTATATATATTATAATTGTTGCTGTTTGTGTAGGAGTTCTAACATTTTTGAAAGCTCAAGATGTTTTGTTTTCTAACTTTATGTCAGTTGGAAGTCAAATAGAACTAGCAGGAGCAGGTTCCATAGATGTTATATTTAAGGTTTGGGGATATAGAATTTTATCTATATTAATAATAATCTCTGTTATACTTGCCCTTAGTTTCTTTAAAAGAGGAGATAAAAAGAAAACAATAATTTCTGTTTTAATTGTGCCAGCATATTTAGTGTTATTGTTTTTGGTAATAATTTTGTATAAGATTATATTTATAAATCCGAATGAATTAGATATGGAAAGAGCATATATAGATTATAATATAAAGAATACAAAAATTGCATATAACATAAATGTAGAGGAAAATGATTTGACGAATACAGGCACCTTAACAAAAGAAGAGGCTACGGCAAATAAAGATATTCTTAATAATATTCCAATAGTAGACAAAACAGCAACTTTAGCTACATTAACAGAATATCAAACAAATACTGGTTATTATGAGTACAATAATACACAACTTTTAAATTATAATAATCAATTAGTTTATGTAACACCAAGAGAAATTGTAAATAATGGAGGAGTTTCTAACAGTAATAAAACATATGAATATACACATGGATATTCAGCTATAATTTCAAAAGCTAATACAACAGATGGATCGGGAAATATAGAGTATATACAAGATGGATTTGATGCAAAAAATGAAGCGATAAAAGTGACAGAGCCAAGGATTTATTTTGGACTTTCAACAAACAATGCGGTTATAACTAATTCAAAGGATAAGCAAGAGTTTGATTATATAACAAACAATAATATTGTTAATAATTCATATTCAGGGGAAGCGGGGCTACAATTAAACTTTTTAGATAGATTAATATTAGCGATAAAAACGTGGAATTTTAGTATAGCGTTTGGAGGCGGAGTAACTTCAGATAGCAAGATTCTTTTAAATAGAAATATTAGAGATAGGGCAAAAAAAGTATTGCCAGACTTAGTGTATGACCCTAACCCATATTTAGTTATAACAGATGAAGGTAGGCTTGTTTGGGTATTAGATGCTTATACAATTTCAAGTGAATATCCATATTCAACAAGTTCAAGCATAGATGTAGATGGAACAAATACGAATATTAATTATATTAGGAATTCTGTAAAAGTAATTGTTGATGCATATGATGGTACAATGCAGTTTTATATAACAGATAGAAACGACCCAATAATAATGGCATATGAAAAAATGTATCCAAGTATTTTTATGCCAGCAGATGCACAAATACCAGAATCAATTAGTAAATATATCGTATATCCAGAATATTTATATAATATACAATCAAAAATGTTAATGGTGTATCACAATATTCAGCCAGATGTATTGTATAGGGATGATAGCGAGTGGGAAATTGCCAGTTACAATTCCAGCACTACAACCACTAAAACGGTAGAAATGGACCCATATTATACAATGGTAAAAGATGGTAATAGCACAAACACAGGTCTTGTTGTGCCATATACAATAAAAGGGAAAACCAGTATAATATCTTATTTAGTTGGAACAAATGGAGATAAAAATAATGGAAAATTAACATTGTTTACATTTAGTGAAGCAAGTAATGTGCTTGGCCCTAAGCAGCTGGAAAGTCAGATAACAGCGGATGAAAATATTAAAAGTGAGTTGGATTCAATTGCATTACCAGGAACAAAGGTGAGTAAGAATGTGTTGGCGATACCAATACAAAACACTATTCTTTATGTGGAACCAGTGTATCAAACATTACTAAATGAAAATCAGGTGCCGATTTTAAAGAAAGTTATTGTTGCATCTGGTAATAAGTTGGCGATAGGAGATGATTTTCAAGAAGCATTAAATAATCTTTTATCGCAAAATGCTATTGATATTGAAGTAACTAATCCAGAAGATATTGAAGCTTTATTAGACGAAATTGTAAAGGCAAATAGCAATTTAACAGCATCTATGAGTGGTAATGATTGGGGCGTAATAGGTAGTAATGTTAATAGGCTACAATCGCTTATTAATCAGTTAGATGTTTTGAGGAAGGATTTGCAAAATCAGCAAGATCAAACGGGTGGTGCAGGCAATACAACCAATACAAACAATACAGACGTTCAGAATATAATAAATAATATTACAGGAAATGCAAATAATACCATGTAGAGAATGGTGGTTATTTGTGTTTAAAAAGCTAAATAAAAATGTGGAAAAACTGAATGATGTGCTGCAAAAAGCAAATGTTGAAGATATTGCTTTCTTGTTGGGAAATAAGAAAAGAATGTTTTGGATAAACGTATGGGCAGGAATAGGAAGAGGCATAGGAATAGGGATTGGTGTTACTGTAATTACTGCTATAGTTATAATAATACTTCAAAAAATGATACTTCTTAATATTCCTGTTATAGGAGATTTTATATATGATATTATTCAGGTGATTAATAAACATCCAGTGTAGTTTGATTTTTTTGAAGAGATATGTTATTATGTAATTGGTTTATGAGAAAAATATAATAAGAGTAAAAAGTAGGAAGTGAGAAAAATGGGAAAAGTTCAAAAACAAAATATAATTGATATTAATAATATTGTTTTTAGTCTACAAAGTGAGTATGCTGAGAAAATAAAAAATTTTGCTGAAAGAATATTAGACATTAATTTATTATCTGTTGCTCCAAATTTGTCAGAAGATATTGATGATTTAGACATAACGGAGAAACTAATGTTATTAAGAGAATTTTCATTATCGGAAGAAGAACGTGCTAAAGAAAAAGAAGAAGCAATTACCTTTGAAGAAGCATTGAAGGAAGTAGGTTTAAAAATAGATGACTTACATGATTAATATTAAGAAAAAGGCTCAAAAGTTTATAAAGAAACAGGATAAAAATCAGCAGATAAGAATTTATAATGCAATTTTCAAATTACCAAATGGGGATATAACATCTTTAAAGGGTTATGAAAATACATATAGATTAAGAGTTCGGTGATTATAGAATTATATTTGAATGGATAAATAATGAAGTGGTTATTGATGTCATAGATGCAGATAATAGAGGAGATGCATACAAAAGTTATTGAAAAACAGCATGTAAGTGGCTTAGAAGAAAAGAATATAATAAGGTTAAATTGAAAGGAGAGGTTTGTATGGCTAATTCTGATGAATTATTTACAAAATTACAAAGAAAATTATTTGATGATTGGAGGGATACACACTTACAACCTGATGGTAGTTATAAATCTAAATTATATAAAATTACAGATGAAGACTTTATTAAAAGACTAGAAAATGAAAAATTATGCGAGTATCAAATACAAGAAGATGGAACAGTTAAAGCTGATATTGTGAAACTACAATATGAAGACCAGCCAAAAGATATTTCTGAAAAGAATAAAGATGTTGATAAATTATTATTAGAATTATGTTTAAAACGGTGACCTTGATAGAGAAACAATAGCGAAAAAATTACATGAAATATCTGATAAAAAAAGGTTAAACAATAATTCAGATGACGCAGAAATCGAGCCTTTTGATGAATTGTCAGATAAATCAAAAGAATATTTTTATAATATGATAGATATATGTTTAGATATGTTGAAAAATACATAATAAAACATCCACATTGTCCATATTCTGTATTATTGATAATATAAGTATTTTTTAAGTTTTATGAAAATGAAGAAAAGAGGATACCAATTATGAATGTATTTGAGTTAACTCAAGAAGAAAAATATTATATTGAAAGGTGGTGATTATATTGATGAAAGAAAATACAAGATTTTACTTATGTCCAGTTTGTGGTAAAGTAATAGGACTTATCCATGATACAGGTGTTCCTACAATTTGTTGTGGTAAAGAAATGCAGCTTATAGAAGCAAACACAACAGATGCAGCAACAGAAAAGCATGTTCCAGTTTACACGGTAGATGAACAAGAAGGAGAAATTGTTATAAATGTTGGAAGTGTGAATCATCCGATGGATAAAGACCATTACATTATGTGGGTGGCACAAGTTACGGATAACCAAACTACAAGAATACAATTATATCCAGAACAAGCACCAACAGTAAGAATGCCATATATAAAGGGTTCTAGTATTTATGCTTATTGCAATAAACATGGTCTTTGGAAAAGCAAGGTAGATTAATGTGAAAAAATTAGAATAAGCAATATAAAAGATAGAATCAATAAAAGTATCAAATAAAAAGAGTTCAGCCTCAGGTGTGTTTACATACCAGAGGCTGAATTTGCGAGCGAAGTCGCATAAATACATAAACGTTGGCAGTTGCCATGGGTTTATGCTGTTAATCCCTCAAAATAATACTGCAAGTAATCTGCGTTATCGAAAGGTAACACCAAAATTTGCGATATATTATCGCAAGGAATCACTCCATCAAGTACAGTCACTTTCCCATCACTAGAATGGAAAACAAACGAGAGTTCCCGCTTTTTTCCATTTTTTTGTTGCCTAAAAACATACATATGATGTTCATTTTGAACTGCTTCTAGAGAGTTTCTCACAGCGAAAGCATGGAATTCACCACGTGTCATACGATTACCTCATTTGGTTAAAGGGATTAAACATAAAAAATCATATATTTAAATTGTATCATGACTTACATAATAAGTCAAAAAAATTTTTTCAAAAAAACTATTGACAACGTAACAATGTTATGTTATACTTGCAACATAAAACAAAACATTGTTACGAAAGGAGATGAGAAATTTGGATTTAATATCAAAAAAAGAACTGTTGGAAGTTACAGGTATATCGTATGGACAACTATATCGTTGGAAAAGAGAAAAATTAATTCCTGAAGAATGGTTCATTAAGCAATCTTCATACACAGGGCAAGAAACTTTCTTTCCAAAAGAACAAATAATAAATCGAGTTAATTCTATAATGAAATTAAAAGACGACTGTTCACATGAGGAAATAGCAAAAATACTTGCACCAGAAATGTCAGCAAATATTTCAAAAAAAGATTTAATGAAAATAGAAGATCTTAATAAAAATGTACTAGATGTAATATTTTCATATGATGAAGAAGAAAAATTTACTCTTTTTGAAGTTGCTTTTATCACTTGGATAAACGATTTAATAAAAGATGATACACAAATGAAAAATATAATAGAAAACAGCTTGGATTTTATGAAAACACAAGGAAATCAAAACTTATTTTGCACTCTTTTTGAAATTGAAAACAACTTTTACACAGCGTTTCACAAAGACATTTTTATATCGTTTTGCTCTAATGTAAAAGTAATTGGGACAGTTTCTCTAAATGAGATTGCAAACAACTTGAAAGTTAAGTACAAAAATATTTTAAATTAGGAGGTTAGATTATGGATTCGATAAATATGGATTCAGTTAAAATTAGTGGAGTAACTCAAATAGCTGGAGGTAAATATAAAGACATATTCGTTAAAGGAATATGCACGTGTGCGGAGAATTTAGAGGTTGGGAAAGTTACCGTAGGAGGAATTTTAAAAACTTCTGGGGCTCTTGAAGCAGATACAATAGAATGTAGTGGAATTATAGAAATTAAGTCTAGCGTTAGAGCAAAAGAAATAAAATTAGAAGGAATAATTAGTGGGGCAACAAAAGTTGAGGCAAATAATATAAACGGTAAAGGATTTATAAATTCAAACGGTGAAATATCGGCAGATATAATTGATATAGAAGGCATATTAGAAGCAAAAGAAATAGTTGGCGATAACATCACAATAAAGCCATATGGAGAAGATATTCTTTCGAAAATGTTTAAAAAATTTTCTAAGCTTGAATTTATAGAAGCCACAACTATACATTTAGTAAGAACTTATGCAAAAAGTGTTAGTGGGAAAGATATTACAATAGGACCAAAATGTAAAATAGAAAATATTGATTGCAATGGAACTCTTTCAATAGATAATACGGCGACTGTTAAAAACATTACAGGGGATTATATTTTGAAATGAATTTCGAACATTTTTTCAATTGCCACTGCAATTTGCATTTTCAAATATCGTATGATATAATTGGCACAGTAGAGAGTAAGGAGAAACGATATAAAAAATGGAGTCAATAAAAATTCAATTAGAGGAAGATGCAGAAGAAAAATTCGTTTTACCCAATATAAATACCAAATTGACAAAAGAAGCAATAGAAAAGTTTTATTATATGGGAAAAGAATTACAAACAGTAACAGCTTTTAAATGTGACTTCGTACCATTTTCATCAAATATTCCAGTATATGAAGAATTAAATGAGAAACAGCAAGCATGGTACTTATTTTGGCGTATGAATGTAAGTCAAAACATATTTTTAAAAACAGACACATCGTATATATTGCTTTACATCTATGAAAAGATAAATCAAATAGGTGTAAAAAATCAAACAGATGGATTAGGAAAGATAGTAAAAATAATAAAAGCTTACTACAAGCAACACCCAAAGTTAGCTGATAAGGCATATAATATTATTAGAGATTATATGCTTTATTTTGATAAACTGGAATTTATTTATACCAAATATATTAGAGACATATTTGAAAAAGAATCTTGCCATTATCTTAGTGATGAAAATATGGGAGCATTTTTTGAAAATGGCATTTATATAGATTTAGAAACCGTTATGGAATATTCAAATTATATAATACCAGAAGAGTTAATAGATACACCAGACAAAAAAGATGCTGTAGAAGGTGCAATTTACACAACATTGCTAAAAATTAATGAATATTACAAGAAGAATAATACAACTATTTTAGATAAGTACATACCAACAACAAAATTTAAAGAAGTAAAACTTTTTAATAATATACCATTTTATCGTGAAGTTTATAAACCAAAACAAATAGGTTATAAAATTAGTGATAAAATGATTTATAGTATAAAAGATGGAATGTGCATTTCTAATTATAACAAACTATTTCCATGGAGTAAGGAAAAGAAGTTTAGAGAATTTATTTCTAACACATTACAATTAATTTCAGAAAACATATTATATATTTCTAACGAAATAGAAGATATAGATGTAAACAGCTTTTTTAATGAAGAGATAAAAGAAATTATTGAAGAAGTTGTAAATTCCGATGATAATATAATAGAAACTTTTTCTTGCTATGATGACGATATGGATTTTGTAGAAGAGTTTGACTATAACAGCTTAAATATCTTTGAGAATATGGCAGCAGAAGCTTTTTATAATAAGGCAAAAGAATATGAAAATGTAAAGGTTAATTCCGCAAATGCAGTTCGTAGAACAGGTCAGAATTATTATAATAATTATTTTTTTGGATATGCAAATGTAGAATATAGCAATTTAACAAAAGCACAATTAAATTGGTATTTTAAATGGAGAGAAAGTGCAAGAGTAGGCACTTACTTAGATGCAGACTTGGATTATATTGCTTTATATATAAATGAAATTATCAATTTAATAGGAATAGAAACGCCTAAAGATGGCTTTGAAATCCTAATAGAATTATTAAGTGCATACCAAAACGACGGGATAAGAACTATTATTAATTTTCAACTGTTATTAGATTATATTGTTTATTATAATTTAGATAAGAGCTATTTGCAAAAGTTATACGAATTGCCATTTAATAATTATTATGAAGAAACGATAAAAAGTGTAATAAATTTTACAACATTATTTTCAAAGAAATCTAAGACAATAGAATTGTCTCAAATAGCTCAAAACGAGTTGTTACAAACATGTTCAAAATTAGCTTCTTATAATGTAGCTGAAAGTAAATTTGTCTTAGATGGATATGGAGAACTATTAAAAAAAGTAATATTTGAATCATTTATGAATATAGATGCTCGTTTTAGAGATGAAGGAAAAAAAGGGTTTTTAGATTCTTATAAAGTAAGAACTTCAAAAATTGAATGGTCTCCTTTTAGAAATTTTAGATATTTTTATAAAAAGGAAGATACAAAAAAACAAGAATATATTATTAATGATTATATTAAATTTACAAAAGTTGATGGTAAATGGTACAATACTTTAACAGTACAAATAGAAAATTTAGAACATTATCAATTTCAGGATATGTTAACAAGACTTATTAGAAATATGGAAAATGAACTAAGAATAGCATTGAATTATAAAAGAAAATTAAAGATAGACTCGTGGTTTAAGTATCAAGAAAAAACAATACAAGAAACCATCAAAAAATTATTATATAAAAATCAAATAGAACAAGATAAAAATGGGCAGTATTATTTTAAAGAAAAACCTAAATTTGAAGTAGATATTACTAAATTGGACAAACTTAAAAAAGAAGCTAACGAAATAAGAGATAGAATTATAAAGGAGCAAGCCGAAGCAAACACAGGAGCAACAAAAGCCTCACCTGCCACTATGGATATAAACCTCTCTAACAATAAAATGGTGCAAGAAGCGAAAGGCATTGAACCATATGGGAGTAATAATCCATTTCAAAATTTCATTTCAGCATTAAACGAAACCCAAAAAGAGGTAATACACCTAATATTGCAAGAAAATGTAAAAAACAAAAACGAAGCAATTAAAGAAATTGCAAAAAAATCAAATATTATGGTAGAAACATTAATAGATTTTATTAACGAACTGGCAACAAAATATATTAAAGATAGCCTTATAAACACCGATAGTGGTACACCAGAAATATATGAAGACTATGTAGATGAAATTAAAAAAGTTTTATAGAAAGGGAATAAATTCATGGAAGAATTGCAAATACCAAAACGAATTTCAACAACAATATTAAACTCATTAACAGGAGGAGTAGTACCAAGAATAGGACTAGAGTATATTACTGTAGGCAGAAAAAATGAAGTAGATGCAATATTAAACGATATAAATAATATAGAACAAGAAGGTGCAAGCTTTAGATTTATTGTAGGAAAATACGGAAGTGGAAAAAGCTTTTTATTGCAATTAATTAGAAGTCATGCAATGGAAAAAGGACTAGTAGTGCTAGATGTAGACCTTTCACCAGAACGCAGATTTGTTGGGAATAAAGGACAAGGGCTTGCAACATATAGAGAGCTAATTAAAAACATGTCTACAAAAACAAAACCAGATGGTGGAGCATTAACCTTAATTATAGAAAAATGGTTATCGGGAATTCAACTGATAGTTATGCAAGAAAATAATATAAGTTCAGACAATCCTAAATTTTTATCTTTAGTAAAAATAAAAATAGGACAAGTTATAAATGACCTAGAAGGCATGGTACATGGCTTTGACTTCGCTAGAATATTGAGTATGTATTTAGAAGCATATATAAATGGCGAAGATGAAAAAAAATCATACCTATTAAAATGGTTAAGAGGAGAATATGGAACAAAAACTGAAGCCAAAAGAGAAATTGATATTAACACAATAGTAAACGACGATAACTGGTACGATTATCTAAAAATATTGTCACAATTTGTAGTACATGCGGGTTATAAAGGAATGATAATTATTATTGATGAATTGGTAAATTTGTATAAAATACCACAATCAATATCAAGACAATATAATTATGAAAAAATACTTACCATGTTTAACGATACCATGCAAGGAAAAGCAAAAAATTTAGGTATTATTTTAGCGGGTACTCCACAATGTATAGAAGACACAAGAAAAGGAATTTTCAGCTACGAAGCCTTAAAATCTAGGCTTCAAGAAGGTAAGTTTAATAATGGAATAAAAGATATGCTAGGACCTATTATTAGACTCAAAACATTGACTTATGAAGAACTATTCGTTTTAATTGAAAAACTAAAACAAATACATGAACATCATTATGGATACAAAGGCAATTTACAACACGATGACATGATATTTTTCATGAAAATGGAGTTTGAAAGAATTGGTGCAAATGAAAATATAACTCCAAGAGAAGTAATTAGAGACTTTTTAGAAATACTAAATATACTATATCAAAATCCAGATTTAAAGGTAGCTGATATAATAAATGGCAATGACTTTAAATTTAGTAACAGCGAAGATTCTGACGATACAATACATCAGGAATTTGCGGAGTTTGAATTATGATAGATTTATTTAACAGGCTTGCTCCATTTATAAGAGATTATATTTATGAGCATAATTGGACGGAGCTTAAAGAAATTCAACTAAAAGCATTTGACACTATTTTCAATTCTAACGATAATTTAATATTGGCATCGAAGACTGCTTCGCGGAAAAACAGAAGCAGCTTTTTTGCCAATTCTTACTTTATTGGAAGAAAAACCTTCAAAATCAGTGGGGGTATTATATATCAGTCCATTAAAGGCATTGATTAATGATCAATTTTACAGGCTTGAAGACTTGCTGGAATACTCGAATACTTCAGTGCATAAGTGGCATGGAGATGTTTCACAATATAAAAAAGAAAAATTATTGAAAAATCCAAATGGTATTTTACAAATAACACCAGAATCTTTAGAGAGTTTACTAATCAACAAAAGATTAGATATTTTCAATCTTTTTTGTGATTTAAGATTTGTTGTAATAGACGAGATACATAGTCTTATTAATTCTGAAAGAGGATTGCAGGTTTTATGCGGGCTGAAAAGAATTTCAGATATTACAAAACAGGTACCAAGAAGAATTGGACTTTCTGCCACATTAGGAAATAAAGATTTTGCTGAAGTTTGGCTAAGTGCTGAAACTGGCAGAAAAACAGTAACACATAATTTGGCTGGCAGAAGCTCAATTAGGCTGTCGTTAGAAAATTTCGTCAGAATGAAAGACGAGCCGAATGCAAATGTAGGGGCGAACATTGTTCGTCCGGAGCTTATGGGGCAAACCTTTAACGAATACCTGTACGAAATCACCAAAAACAAGCGTTGCATCATCTTCTGTGAATCAAAAGCAGAGGTGGAAAGCACAATATCTATGCTAAAAAGAGTTGCTTCAGAAAAGCATACAGACGATATTTATACTGTACACCATGGGAATATTTCAAAGACAATTAGGGAAGAGACAGAGAATAAATTAAAAAGCTCTGATTCTCCAATTGTTACAGGTGCAACTATTACGTTGGAGTTAGGGATTGATATTGAAAATTTGGAAAGAATTGTTCAATTAAATTCACCAGGTAGTGTATCAAGCTTTTTGCAAAGGCTTGGTAGAACTGGAAGACGAGGATTGCCATCAGAAATGTTTTTTGTATGTGAAGAAATGGAGCAAGGTAACCAGTCTATAGAAAAAATGATAAATTGGAATTTCTTGGAATGTATTGCTATTATTCAGTTATATATAGAAGAAAAATGGATTGAAGGATTATCTTGTATGGAACATCCATATAACTTGTTATATCATCAAACAGTTAGTTCTATTTTAACTGCATCTCAAATTTCACCTAAATCATTAGCAAGTAAAATACTTACTATGTGGGCATTTAGGAACATATCTCAAGATGAATATAAGCATTTTTTAAATCATCTAATCAACATAAATCATATAGAAAAATTAGAAGACGGTGATTTAATATTGGGAATAGAAGCGGAAAGAATAGCAACTTCTTACAATTTTTATTCTGTATTTGAAACAATGAAGGATTATAAGGTGATAGAAGGCACAAAAGAAATAGGAAGTATTCATTTTAAAATAGCGATTGGTGAAAAATTCACGCTTGCCGGCAAAACATGGCAGGTTACAGATATTGATGACAAAAGCGATATTATTTTCGTGAAAGCTTCAAAAGGTGCTTCTAATATATATTGGAGAGGCAATGTAATTGGAATAGATACAAAAATTGTAAAGAAGGTAAAAGATATTTTAGAAAGTGACGAAAATTATATATATTTAAGACCAAATGCAGTAAACAGGCTAAATTTGTTTAGAAATATTTATAAAAAAAGTAATTTAAAATTAGTAAATGAACTTGCTGAAAATTTATATATAATATTTCCATGGCTTGGCACAAAAGAACTAACTACTTTTAAATATTGTTTATTGGAAAATGGATTAAAAATAAAAGAATTACACGACTATTATATAATCGTGCAGTTTGGTGGAACGATTGATGAACTTAAAAATATTATTTATGGTATAAAGCATAATAAACAAGATAAATATAAAATGAAAATAAATGACTCAGTTAATTGCAAATTTGAACAGTATATACCTGTTGAATTGCTAGAAAAGCAATATATTGAAGATTATATTGATGTGGAAAGCATGCAGGAAGAGTTGATAATGTAATAAAAAATACTCCGTCGCAAGCATGAAACGCTTGCGACGGAAGTAAAAAGTAATTGCTCTTAATCTTCATCAAAGAAGGCAATTGCTTCTTTGATGAAAAAATCCAATCCCTCATCAGTTTCGGTGGAGAATACTGCTTCTCTATTTTCACCGTTTCTGCGTAATAACTCAAAATCTTTATGCATAAGAATCCTATTATATAAAATGTTTGGGAATACTCCACTAATAATACAGTAATATTCTGGAGATTTATAATTAAAACTAATTAAAAAACATTTTCCGGATTCTTTTTGTTCTAAAACGAATTTATCTAAATCTTGAGAATAGTATAAATTGTTATACTGTTGCTGCCAGTTTCTAATCACATCATCAAAATC
The DNA here is from genome assembly GCA_009778695.1 of Oscillospiraceae bacterium. Taxonomy (GTDB): domain Bacteria; phylum Bacillota; class Clostridia; order TANB77; family CAG-508; genus WRFS01. Next base: position 280 of record WRFS01000026.1, on the reverse strand, counting down.
AGTATGTTTCATACATCACCTTATAGGGTTGAATTATAGGTTGAAATACAGAATTTACATGACTAAATTCTATCATATTTTACATAATAAGTCAATATTTTTTTATACAGAATTTTTTTCGATGTAAGAATTTTTTCTTTGTAGGGGCGACTATCAATCGTCCGCTCTTCGAAGAATTTGCTTGTTTTTTTATTTTTTATAGGAATTTCTCTGTAGCACAGACGAGCAATGCTCGCCCCTACATATCTTTGCAATATTTAGGCAACCTGAATAAACCTAT
>WRFS01000025.1 GCA_009778695.1 Oscillospiraceae bacterium | reverse complement strand
TGTATGCGAAAGGAATAACTTATGGCAAATGATAAATTTGATAACATATTAAATATGAATTACAATGAACTAAATAATAATATAACTAATCTATCTTATTATGAGAATTTCTCACTAATATGTCTTGACTAAAATCGAACTTGGAGGACGTAGAAACTTTAATCTTCCGAGCATAAAAGAACGCATTAAGTCGTTCATAGGAGGGAATCAAGATGGAATTTAGAAGAAAAAAGATTTTTCAAGGGTCGTTTGATATTTACGCAAGTGATTATCAATCTGTACGACCGTCGTATCCCATACAACTGTATCACGATTTGCAAGCGGTTTGTCAAATTTCCCAAGACTCTAAAATGATAGAAATTGGAGCAGGAACGGGAATTGCGACTGAAGAACTTGCTAAAACTGGTGCAAATATTGTTGCATTGGAACCTGGTGAGAATTTAGCAAAAATTGCAAAGGAACGTCTTGATGGTCATGAGAATGTGTCCATAGTATGTGATACATTTGAAAACTATCAACATGCTGAAAAGTTTGACGTTGCATTAGCTTTTACTTCGTTTCACTGGCTGACAGATGAGAAGTATCAAAAGATTAACAATATGCTGAATTCTGATGGCAAGCTTGTAATTGTTTGGAATAGCTTTATGCAAAGTGATTCGGATGTGGTTTCGAGAATTGATGAACTATATCAGAAACACTTGCCAGACGTTTATCCAAGCACTTCTTCAACGAGTGAGGTCAATAGCAATGTAATTGCGAAACTGACCAAACGCATTGGTGAATTAGTTGCCAACCCAGAGTTTCAGGTGGTTTATCTCAATGAATATGTTACAGCGTATGAATACGATAAGGATACCTATCCAAAACTTCTGAATACCTTTCCGAAAATTATCAATATTGCTAATAAAGAGCAAAAAGATAAGTTTCTAAAAGAGGTTTCAGCTGTTGTCGCTGAGCATAGTAAAATCACTGTTCCGATATTGTCTACTCTGATTGTTTTGCAATTCAAGGAAGACTTTATTAGAACCATAATCTCTTAATGGAGGAGTCGACATGTGCTCTGAAAAAACATTACAGACTTTGTCGGGGCGTTATGATGTGCCTTTCGAGAACGTTCCTGGAATACGTACTCCAGGAACATCCTCTTGAATGTTAACTGGGTTGTGCTAAATAGCACGCCCAGTTTTTATTGTATCATATAAAAGGAATTATAAATTGCAATATTAATTCGTAAACTTGTGATTTGAAACATTACATCTCCTTTTATTTATAATTCTTCCTTCATAATTGAATAAATAACAAAATCATTTACATCACCAGTATTTTTATTTATTACCCTAGCCCTTAAAACAGCATCCTTTTTCATGCCCGCTTTTTCCATAACCTTACCTGAAGCTGGATTCCCACTTATATATTTAGCCTCAACAATTCTAACACCTACTTCATTAATCAAAAATTGGATAACTGCTCTTAATGCCTCACTAGCATAACCATTATTCCAATATTTTGAACCATAGCAATAACCTATCTCACATATTTCATCTCTAAGTTTACATCTCCTTATCTCTATATTTCCTATTATTTCTCCATTTTCTTTTAACTCAACAACCCAATTAAAATAAAATAACTTTTCATATTCTTTTATCCAATTACTTATCACTGATAATGTTACTTCTCTATTCTCATGTACATCCCAATCAAGCATTTTAGATGTTTCAAAATCACTTGCCCAATTGTTATACATTCCATCTACGTCATCTAAAGTAAATTTTCTTAAAATTAATCTGCCTGTTTCAATTTCTTTCATTCCTATTTCTTTTAACATTCTATATCTCCTTAATCACGCCCAATATCGATGGTTTCTTTAGTACTTTTTCTTTTGAAAACTCATAAGCCATCTTTAACTCGTTAGCACATTCTTTGCCCAATTCTTCATTATTTGAATGGACATATGCTAAAACATCTTGAACTTCAACTTTATCGGCTATTTTCTTATTTAACACTATTCCCACTGCATTATCTATCTTGTCCTCTTTTTGTAGTCTTCCAGCACCTAATTTCACAGAAATATTCCCTATATTTTCTCCATTTAACGCCTTAACATAGCCAAATTCGTCTGATACAACTGGTATTACGTATTTCGCTTGTTTAAATTCTTTTTCTCCATTTATATATCCTATATCTCCACCTTGTGCTTTTACAAGCTCTACAAACTTGCTAAAAGCTTTCCCATTATGCACATTTTCTAAAATTAAATTTCTATTATCTTCTAAATTATCTCCTTTACCTGATAACTTAATCATGTAAGCTCCTAGTTCCATTATTATTTCTTTTATATCTTCTGGAATATTTCCTTTCAAACATTCTATAGCTTCTTTGATTTCAAGTGTATTCCCTATTGAAAACCCTGTTGGCTCATCCATATTTGTTAGAACACACACGGTTTCTTTATTGCTGATTTTACCTATTTTATTCATAATAGTTGCTAACTTTTCCGCTTCTTTCTGTGTTTTCATATATGCTCCTGAACCTACGGTTACCTCTAGCACTATTTTATTTGCTCCTGCTGCAATTTTTTTACTCATTATGCTAGAAGCCATGAGAGGAAGACTTCCAACACAGCCTATAACATCTCTTAGGGCATATATTTTTTTATCTGCTGGTGCAATATTTCCTGTCATAGTGATTAATGATATCCCATGTTTTTTTACATTATTGATGCATTCTTCTAAACTAAGGTCCGTATTATATCCTGGTATTGATTCCAACTTATCTGCAGTTCCTCCTGTAAAGCCTAATCCTCTACCAGACATTTTCATAACTGGAATTCCCAAAGATGCAATAATTGGCATTAACACTATTGTAATTTTATCTCCTATTCCCCCCGTACTATGCTTGTCTACAATAATATCTCCTATATCAGATAAATTTATCATTTCGCCAGATTTTGCCATTTCTAAAGTAAATATTGTTGTTTCTTCTTCATCCAATCCATTTATATAAATTGCCATAATTAGTGCCGCTGCTTGATAATCTTTAATGCTTCCATTTGTATAGTTTTGAATAAAGAAATTAATTTCTTTTTCGTTTAATTTATACCCATCTCTTTTTTTAGAAATTATATCAATTATATTCATATATTGCCTCCTTTTTCACTTTACAAGTTTTCGTTACTAGTTAAATGTCCACAACTTAAGGAAACATTGTTCGCCCTGCACTATAATTATCTCGTTTTTCAATAATTTTATCAAATTTCTCTAGTCTCGGACGAACGATGTTCGCCCCTACATATACAATTTTTTTCCTTAAGTTTCTGAAATTATAAAGTAAAATTTTTAATAATATCTTCCAAAGATATATTATTCTTTTTATTTGATTGCAATTCTATTAATAATTCTATAAACTTTTCTAATTCTATCACTAATTTTTCTCCAGTTGCATTATTTTCAACTTCAATAGTTCCTTGTTCTAAAGTATTCCCAAAAACAGATACATAAGGAGTGCCGACAATTTTACTGTCTTTTATTTTAGCACCTATACTAATGTCTGGTCTATCATCAAATAATACTGAAACTCCCTTAGAAACCAAGTTCTCATAAATCGCAATTGCTTGTTTGCTTTTTTCAAAATCATCTAATTTTGGAATTATATAAAGTAAATATGGGGTAATATTAATAGGAAGAGAAACCCCAGCAAATTTTCCATTCACATCTTGAACCATGCTATTTTCATACACCATAGCAAGTGTTCTACTAACGCCTATACCATAACATCCCATACAAAAATTTTGTGATTGTCCATTTTCATTAATAAAAGTTGCATTCATAGATTTTGCATAGTTATCCCCCAATTGAAAAATATGTCCTAATTCTACTGCTTTTTTTGAAACTAAATTATCAATATTCTCTATTCCATATATTTCTTTTAAATATTCTTTACAATCTGGTCTATCTAATAATTCAGAATTAAACGCCTGACCTGTTTTTTCGTCAAATAAAATGTTGTCTTCACCAAAAGATGACATACACATAAATTCTTCTGAACGACTTCCCCCTATGCTTCCATTATCAGCTCCAACTGGTTGTGCTTCTAATCCCAATCTGTCAAAAATTTCTATATAAGCTTTTTTCATTTCTTCATATTCAATATCTAAATCATTTTGATCCTTACCAAAACTGTAAGCATCCATCATATCGAAAGCCTTACCTCTTAATAAAAAGCCTCTTGTTCTTATTTCATTCCTAAATTTTTCACCAATTTGAAAAAATGTTACTGGCAACTGCTTATAAGAAGATAATCTACTTTTTGCATAACTAACAACTGCTTCTTCTGCAGTAGGTGCAAGACAAAAATTACCCTTATCTGTTAAGCATCTAAACATTACGCCTTCCTCAATATATTTTTGAAGTCGTCCAGATTCTTGCCATAAACTTTCAGGCTGTAATATTGGTAATGATATTTCAGAACTTCCATATTTTGATAATACCTCACAAATTATCTCATCTATATTTTTTTTAACTAAATATGGAATATGCCCATAAGCATAGATTCCACTTGCAAATTGTGATATTTGTCCAGTTTGAATTAACATGTCTTGTACTGGATATTGTGAATCTATATTTGTTAATTTTTTCCCTATTAATCCTATTTTTGATACCTTCATAAAATTCCCTCCGTTTTTTACATATTGTATCATATTTATTTGGAAATTCCAATAATTTATTATATTTTTATTTCTGGTTTATATATTTCAAGCCAAGCATTAACTTGAATTAAGTATGCCATAAGTTGTGGTCCTGTCATAAGCTGACCAAACCATGGTCTTGTAAATGCTTTACCATCTGTTTTTAGTATATTCAAAACTGTACTTCTATCAATTAAATTATTTATTTGAGCATTGCTGTCATTTATGATGTTTTGAAGCATTTCCTTTACTGTCTTAAGATAGCTTGGATTATGTGTTTTCGGATAAGGACTTTTCTTTCTCTCTACAATTTCATCTGGCAATTTATCCTTCATTATGTGGCGTAACAATCCCTTCTCTCTTCCTTTATATGCTTTCATTTCAAACGGAATATTCCACAAATACTCTGCTAATACATAATCGCAAAACGGCACCCTTAACTCCATCCCGCTATATCCAGCCATTCTATCTCCCCTATCTAATAATGTTTGCATAAACCAATTCATAGTTAAGTACGATATTTTTCTTTTTTCCGCAGTGTCTCTTGAATCTGTATCTAATATTTCCACATTAGCCAAACTTTCGCTATATCTAAAATCTATGTATTCTTTTAAATTAATCCTTGACGATATATTTCTATTCAATATTTGTTGCCTTTCACTTACTGCTAAAGACCACGGAAATGTTCCGCTGTTTAATGCATCTTCTCTGTAAAACCATGGATACCCTGCAAAAATTTCATCGGCACATTCTCCTGTAATTGCTACATTTGCTTCATCTTTTACAATTTTGCAAAACAATAATAGTGATGAATCTACGTCTGCCATGCCTGGGCAATCTCTTGCCATCATTGCATCTACTAAAGTTAGTGCTAATCCTGGCGTATCTAATACAATATTATTATGGCTGGTTCCTAATTTTTCTGTCATTATATCTATATAATGTTTATCTGTATTAGGTTGAAAATCGCTCTTAACAAAGTTAACATCGTTATCTAAATAATCTACCGAAAATGTTTTTAAAGTTGGCAAATTGTTTTTCTTGCAATAGTTTGAAGCATACAGCGTAACTATAGAAGAATCTATTCCTCCAGAAAGAAACGTACATACAGGTGTGTCGGAAACCAGTTGTCTTTCTATTGAGTTTTCTAACAATTCTAGCGTTTTTTTACATGTAGTATCAAAATCATCTTCATGTTTTTTGCTTATAAATTTCCAATACCTATTTTTATATAACCCAGATTTATTAAATACCATATAATGTGCGGGCTTCAATTCAAATATGTTTTTAAATACTGTTGTACCGCTAGTATGTGCTGGGCCTAAACCAAATAATTCGCTTATTCCCTGTGCATCTAATTGTGTTTTCACCCCTGGAAATTCTAATAATGTCTTAATTTTCGAAGAAAATATCAGCATATCATCTAGCTCCGTGTAAAATAAAGGTTTTACACCAAAATGGTCTCTTGCTAAAAATAGCTCTTGCTTATTTTTATCCCATACAGCAAAAGCAAAATTTCCATTTAATTTATTTACTATATCATGTCCCCAATGAATAAAACTTTTTAATAGAATTTCTTGTATGTCTAAGCCTTCAAATTCAACTCCTGCACTAATTAACTCATTTTTCAATTCAGGTGCATTGTATATTTGTCCGCTAAATGCCATTACATAAGCATTGCCTTGAGACTTATATATTTTATTTCCCATAATAATATTTTCTTCCATGCAGATTTCTTTTTCGTCTTGCCATTTTTTCATATGTTCTTCGTTCATGAAATTAATTATTTCGTTATTATTTAATAAATTTCTTCTAAAACTAGAAAAACCAATAATCTCACACATAATTATACCCCCGTTTAAATTATATGCGAGATAATTAGCGTTTAACACTTTGACCAAGACGTCCGCTATAAAAAGATGTCCTTCTATCCTCTACTATTTATCTTTCTTCGGACCTTGTTCTTTCTATTATTTCTTGTAGATTTACATTAACTCTTCTATCAATTTCTTCCATATCAATATTAGGTAATTGACAGATTAAACGTTCAAGCATTTCAGTTCTTGTTGAATTTTCTGTTTTTATTTGCGATTCTTTTTTATACAATTGTAATACTGTTTTACATAAGTATGCGTTAAATGCTTCTAATCCATAATCATTTTCTATATCTGATTTTGTTGTTTTTCTTAATTTCATATATTCTTCATCTTCAAATAGCTCTTTTTCTGAATATCTCTCTGATTCTTTGGCTCCTAGCCAAAATTTATAAAACCAACTTTTTACTCTAATATTAAAAGTGGTATCATAACACCATCCTTCACTTTCTACCCATCCATGGCCAAAGTTTTTATCGTGTTTTGGGTTTGGAAATGTTTTAGCAAATTTCATTAAATACCCTCTAACTAAATTAAATTTATCAAATGCCATTGTTAATCCATAACTTCTATCATAACACTTTCCTTCACTAAGATTCGCCTCTAAAAATACATTCATTGGTGTTCCGTAATAATAACAATTTTCTAATTTTTCCATAATTTCTTTTGGTATACGTTGTATAAGTTCGTTCTTTAACCCTATATCTCTTAATATCTTATGCCTAAATTCGTATGCTTTACTTTTTACAGTCATATTATCTTACCCCCAAAAATTTAACAATATAATTATAATATATTATTTACATAATGTCAATATCTTTGGCAAGACTACTAATTAACTACCTCATAAATAACCTATCTGAAATCTTATTCGGCTCGGACGTAATGTTAATTTTCAAATTTCTGTACATTCCTTCTTCCCCATCTGTAAACATATATGTAGAATGAGCTTGTACACCACGTAAATCCTGTAGTTTTGAAAGGGCAAGCTTTGCTTTATCGTCCGTTGCTGCACATACGCTTAATGCAAGTATTACATCATTTGCACTTAACAATACTTCATCATCATTTAGTAACATTCTCTTTACATTTTGTATTGGATCTAATATATTTTTAGCTATAAGCAACACTGAATCTTCTATTCCTGCAATACTTTTTACACAGTTCAATATAACTCCCGCCCCTGCTGTCATTATATTAGTATGTCTTCCTGTAATTATTTCGCCAGAGTGCAGTTTAATAGCAACTGCTGGACTGTTTGTTTCTTCACTTTTCTTAATTGCAGGCTCTACAACATCTCTGTCAAAAGGTGTAATTTCTAAATCGTTCATAAGAAATTGCAGTCTTTGCACAATTTTCTCTGATATTGTTCCTCTTTTTTCATCACAAAGTGCTTTGTAATATCTTCTAATTACTTCTTGTTTTGCAGCCTCACAAACAATATTATCATCTTCTATACAAAAACCAACCATGTTTACTCCCATATCTGTAGGAGACTTGTATATATCTTTCTCTGTAATTTCTTTTAATATATTCTTTACCACAGGAAATGCTTCTATATCTCTGTTATAATTTACTGCTGAAATATTATATGCTTTTAAATGAAATGGATCTATCATATTTATATCTTCTAAATCTGCTGTTGCAGCTTCATATGCAACATTAACGGGATGTTTTAATGGAAGATTCCATACAGGAAATGTCTCAAACTTAGCATATCTAGCGGGTATTCCCCTTTTATGTTCATTATATAATTGCGACATGCAAGTTGCAAGCTTTCCACTGCCTGGTCCTGGTGCAGTTACTATAACAAGTGGCTTTGTTGTGGTAATATATTCATTGGCTCCATATCCTATATCACTTAATAATAATTTTGTATCTAACGGGTACCCTTCTATGTATAAATGTAAATAAGTTTTTATCCCTGAATTTTCCAAACTCTTCTTAAACATTTGAGCTTCTATTTCATTTTTGTATTGCGTTATTACAACACTATTTACATTTAAATCTAATTTTCTAAATTCATCAATAAGTCGTAATATATCTTTGCTATAAGTAATTCCATGGTCTGCTCTTATTTTATTCTTTCCAATATCTTTCGTACTAATGCAAAGTACTATTTCGCTATTTTCTTTTAGTGCTTGCAATAGTTGTATTTTTGCATCATGTTTAAATCCTGGCAACACCCTCTCTGCATGGTAATCATCAAATAATTTACCACCAAATTCAAGGTATAATTTATTGCTAGAATTGATTCTTTCTAATATTTTTTCACTTTGCATTTCAATGTATTTTTTACTATTAAATCCTATCATCATGAATATATTTATATCACTTTTTTAGAAATTTTTCAACAATTTTTGGGGAAGTTTTTAGAGGTTTTAGATTTTAAAAATTAAAAAGATTTTTTTATGTATGAATTAAATATTTTTTTGAAATTTCTTGAAGTATGAATAACAAAATGTATGAGAATTTCTTCCTTTTTTTCATAAACACTATAGATAATTCTATAATTTTTATAGATTAGTTCTCGATATAGCTTGTCCCTTCGCTCTGGCACATATCTGCCAATATAGGGAAATTCTTTTAGGTTGCGAATGCGAGAACGAATATCTCGTACAGCCTTTTCAGCGTATTTCAACGAATTCGGAACAATATAATCAAAAACTTCCTTGATATTGTTTTCTGCAATTCTTGATATTTTTATTTGCATACCACCCCTCCATTTCTTTATCAAGCTCTTCTAATGTTATAAATCTACCGTTTTTAAAGTCATCTTCGCTTATTGCAAGTTTTACTTCGAAATATAAATTATACATAATTTCATCAAGAGATTTATTACTTGACATAGCCTTTAATACTTCTTTAATTTCTTTTTTTGCTGGAACCATTTTTTTATCACACCTTTCTTTTTTTAATTTTCATCAGTTTGTTCCGTTTTATCATCTTCTCCATATAATTCAATGTATTTTTTATACAACTCAAAAACAAATTTTTCACCATCATCATATTCTGACATAGTTTCTACAATTTCCAAAAGCCTTTCTTGTATAATTGACATTTTATCACGACCTTTCCATAATAGTATATCAAAAATTAAAAAAAATTTCCACACAATTTACAACTTAATCGACAATAACTTCGAAATACCTTTTTCTTCCATTGTCACTCCATATACTGTATTTGCCACTTCCATTGTTCCTTTTCTATGCGTTATTACTAGAAACTGTGTGCCTTTAGAAAATTTCTTTAAATAATCTGCAAATCTGTAAACATTGCTTTCATCAAGAGCGGATTCAATTTCGTCAAGAACACAAAACGGTGCTGGGTTTATTTTTAATATAGCAAACAATAATGCAATAGCTGTAAATGCCCTCTCTCCACCTGATAAAAGGCTCATGTTTTGTAATTTTTTTCCTGGAGGCTGAACTTCTATTTCTATGCCTGATTCTAACATATTGTCTTCATCTAATAAAATCAATTCAGCTTTTCCACCATCAAATAGCTCTTCAAATACTTCTGAAAATCTTTGATTTATCATCTTAAATTTTTCAGAAAATTGTTTTGTCATTATATCTGTCATTTCTAGAATTACTTTTCTTAATTTTGTTGAAGAAGTTTCTAAATCAAGCCTTTGCTCAGACATAAAATCATATCTCTCTTTTTGTTCTTTATATTCTTCAATAGCATCAATATTTATGCTACCCAATTCTTTTATTTCAGTCCTTAATTTAATTACTTGTTTTTGCACTTTAGATACTTCTTGAACATTTTCAATTTTGTAATACGTCTTTGCATTGTTAGGAGTTAATTCGTACTCCTCCCACATTTGATTGATTATTTGCTCAATTTCTAATTCAATTTTAGATTTTCTTATTTCAATTTTAGAAATCTGTCCTCTTATATTTTCTATTGTTTTAAATGCATTGCTTATTTCTTTATCAATTTTATCAAGCTCTTTATTTTGTTCTATTCGATTTTCCCTTAATTTTTCGATTCTTTGTGTATTTTCATCGTAACTATTTTCGATTCCTTCTATTGTTTTTTCTGTATTTAAAATTGATTCCTCTAAAAGCTTATTGCCTTCAATTACCTTATTAATCAATTCTTGCTTATTTTCTACACTAACCTCATTAGCCTCTATTTCTGAATCGATTCTTGCCACATATTCATTTATAGATTCTTCGCTTTCATCAAAAGAAGATACAGATATTTTTAAATTAGTTATATCAAAATTTAAATCATCAATATATTTTTGGTTGTCTTTATTCTTTTCCACAAATTCTGATATAAGTGCATTTAGCTCGTTTATTTCTAAATCTAAATCGCCTATTCCCTTTATAGCAACGTCTTTTAAACTTGTGCTTTTTTCCTTCTCATCTGATAAATCAGCTCTTTCTTTTTTTAGTTTTTCAAGTTGTTCTTCTATTTTTAAAATATTTGCATCAAAATGAATAACCTTTTCTTTATATGTAGCATATTCAATTTCTATTTCTTGTAATTCTCTTTCCGTACTTTCTGCAAGTTCTAAGATATTTTCAACGCTTGAAATATATTCTTCTTTCTGGGATTGCAATTTTTTAATATTTTCCTTTATTTTTTGTATTTCTTTTTGTAAACTTTCAATTTCCTTAGCTCTACCTAAAATATTAACAGTTTTTTGCTGAATAGAGCCACCAGTAATACTTCCGCCTGCATTTATTATATCTCCTTTTAAGGTCACAATTCTAAAACTGTTATTATTAAGCTTAGATAAAGAAATTGCTACATCCATATCTTTTACAACAACAGTTCTACCTAAAAGGCTTTGTATAATTTGCTCATATTTTTTATCGGTTTTAATTAGATTTGAAGCGATACCAATGATGTCATCACCAACGATTTTATCAATGGTTTTTCCTCTTATTGCAGAAATCGGCAAGAATGAGGCTCTTCCAAGATTATTTTTTCTTAAAAATTCTATCAGTTTTTTTGCATCCTTTTCTGTGCTGGTAACAATGTTTTGTAATGCCCCACCTAAACACATTTCAATCGCTATTTCATATTCTTTAGGCACAGAAATTAAACTAGCCAAAACTCCATGAACTCCATCGGCGAGTATAGTGTTTATTTCACATTCTTTTAATATTGATTTTACACTTTTTGCATATCCTTCTTTTTCTTTTTCCGTTTCTATTAAAAATTTGCATCTTGATTCTTTTATTCTGTTCTCATCTTCCAAAGTGCTTATTTTATCCTGAAACCCTTGAATTTTTAAATCACTTTCTGCCCTTTTATAATTAACCTCATTTAATGTTTTTAGTACTTTTCCCTTATTATACTCAATCTCTCTAAATTTAACTGCTATTTCTTCTTTGTTCATTCTTGCATTGTCTAACTCAGATATTTTACTGTCCATATCGTTTTTTATGCTTTTTTCCATTTTATTTATATTTTCAATATTTATATCCTGATTACTTAAGCTCACACTTTTCTCATATTTCAAATCAACGTTTTGCTGGAGTTTCTGCTTTTTATCTTCTATATTTTTTTGTTCTTCGGATAAAGTTTCTGTAAATTTTGATAACTCTAAAAGTTTTTCATCTAACTCCTTAGTAAATTTTTCTTTATTATTTAGTAAACTGGTTTTCTTTTCTATTTTGCTAATTTTTTCTTCTTCTAGAACTTTATTCCTTTCATGTAGTTTTTCTATTTCTTCTGCATATCTCTCAGAATTAGAAATATTATTTGCTATTCTTTCATTAAAAACTTTTATATCTGAATTTAGCTTTTCCTGTTTTTTTGCATTTTCAACATGTAAGTTTTGAATCTGTTCTATTTCTAATGTAATTTTATCTAACTCCTGTTTAATATTTTCTTTATTTATCTCCAGCTTAGACAACTGTTCTTGGTTTCCTTCTTCTTGAGAAATAAATATTTCCATATCTACTACAATTTCATTTAACTTTATTTTATAATTATCTATTTGGTGAATAAACAACCCAATCTCAATATCTTTTAATTCACTTTTAAGCCCGCAAAAATTTCTTTGCTTTATCTGATTGAATTTGCAATGGCTCAATGTTGGCTTCTATCTCTGTTAATATATCGTTAATTCTTAATAAATTTAATTTGGTTTGCTCTAATTTTTTCTCGCTTTCTAACTTTCTTGTCCTATATTTAACAATACCCGCAGCCTCTTCAAAAATATTCCTTCTATCTTCAGATTTATTACTTAATATTTCATCTATCTTACCTTGTCCAATAATTGAATAGCCATCTTTGCCTATTCCTGTATCCATAAATAATTCTGAAATATCTTTTAACCTACATGGAGTTTTATTAATAAAATATCCTGTTTCCCCACTCCTGTATAATCTTCTTGTAACTGTTACTTCGGCAAACTCTATTGGCAATTTTCCATTAGTATTTTCTATTGTAAGTGAAACTTCTGCAAATCCCAATGATTTTCTGCTTTGAGTACCAACAAATATTACATCTTCTGCCTTTGTTCCTCGTAATGCTTTAATGCTTTGTTCTCCTAATACCCATCTTATTGCATCTGAAACATTGCTTTTGCCTGAACCATTAGGTCCTACAACGGTTGTAATTCCGTCTCTTAGTTCTATTTCTGTTTTATCTGCAAAGGATTTGAAGCCTTGCAGTTCTATCTTCTTTAAGTACATTTTTTTGCTCCTTACAATTTTCTAAATACTCCTGCCACTTTGCCTAATACCTCGCACATCGGCACTATAATTGGTTCCAATGCACTATTTTGCGGTTGTAATCTAATGTGGTTCTTTTCTTTGTAAAAAGTCTTAACTGTTGCTTCTTCTCCAATTAAAGCAACTACTATTTCTCCGTTATTAGCTGTATTTTGTTTTTTAACTAATATGTAATCTCCATCTAAAATACCAGCTTCTATCATGCTATCGCCTCTGACTGTGAGCATAAAGCTTTCGCTATTCCCCACAAATTCTACTGGCAATGGAAATGTATCTGTTATATTTTCAACTGCTAAAATTGGTTCGCCTGCAGTTATTTTACCTACTACTGGCACTTCCACTAATTCTTTTCTGGTGTATATTTCTGGAATTCCACTGTTTCCTCCAGTTCGTCCATCAAATGCTCCACCTTTTAATAACTTTAATGTTCTTCCCTTTTGACCTTCTTTTTTCAAATACCCTTTGCTTTGAAGTTTTGCAATGTATCCATGAACAGTTGCTGTTGAACTTAACCCAACTGCTTTTCCAATTTCTCTAACTGATGGTGGATAACCATTGTTCCTAACGTGATTCCCAATAAATTTTAAAATATCATTTTCCCTTTTGTTTAATCCGTTTGCATCTCTTTTTCTTTTCATAACAACATCACTCCTAAATAAATAATTTGTATCATAATATCATACAAATTATTTTTTGTCAAACAAATTTTTGGAAAATTATTGCAGTCGTATAAAAACAAAAACTACCCATAATATCATGAGTAGTTTTTGTGATTTCATTCTAACCGTTTGGCTTATCGTATGCTACAAATTTCTTGACTTTTCCATCTTTCGTCAATTTAATTTGTGCGCCTTCCATAACGCCATTTATATGTCCTTTTTCACCATTATCAATATTTTTATTAACAACCCATAGCATACCATTTTGCGAACTGGTAGCTCGTCCCTCAACCAAATACTTCGATAATATCTCTTCCTTGGTAAACTGATATTCTATTTTGGGTTTAAATCGTAAATAATATGCTTTTTTTCTCACAATTCTACTTAATCGAGAATCAAAGACATATTCTTTATCTTTATACCAAAACTCCAACCAACCATGATCGTAAATTGGACAATCTTCCAAATCGATTTTTCCTCTAATCAATTTGTCGTTGTCAGCCATACCCATGAATGCATACCCACTGTAACAGTAGCAATTGTCTGCGTATCTATGATATAGATACGCCCAGAATGTTTCAGTACCTAATTTAGCTCCCCTGTTAACGTAACATTTGCTAACCATTTCTAAAAAATACCGATTGGCTTCATTTAACCTCATCATTCGACATATTTTTGAAATCATTTTTCCCCCCAAAAATTTTTTTGAGATATGGTTTTTGAACAAATTATTAGATACATTATATCATACTTCAAACACTTTCGCAATCTAAACCTTAAAGTGTTCGAAGGTTCGGTTAATGGCTAACGGTTTCGTCAACTATTTCTTTTAGTGCCTCTTTAATATTTGAGGTATATAATCCTCCATGATATAAAATTATAGAGTTTATTTCGTAAGACTCTAGTTTTTTAACAGATTCAAGTGCAAGTTTCATATCATGAGTATGTTCTGGTTTAGAGCCAATTAGTTTACCATCTTTTATATTTAATGCATCTCCTGAGATTAAAACTTTCCCTTCTTTACAATACAAACACATATGTCCTGGTGTATGCCCTGGCGTATGAATAACCTCAATACCTCCACAAACCTGTAACACTTCACCATCGGATAATGTTTTATCAACATTTGTATAAGATGCTTCAAACCCTTGTTTCATCATAGTATACCATTGTTTCTTTTCTTCTGGAATATCAGATTTTTCAAAAGCAGCCAGTTTAATTGGAGTTTTTTCATTACTTATGTATGGTGCTTCATCCTTATAAGCCATAACCTGTGCCTCTTTTGATAATTTTTTAAAATCTTTTATTCCTCCAATATGGTCTATGTCTGAATGAGTTAACATTATACCAGTTATCTTCTTAGGGTCAAAGCCTAATTTTTCCATCTCTTTAATTATATACTCTGATTGCATTGGAAATCCAGTATCAACAAGTATAAGGTTTTGCTCATCATGTAGTAAAGTGGGATAAATAGTCCCATAATCATTCTTAACTTCAAGCATTTCAATTTTTTCTGTTATTTTCATTTTTTCTTCCTCCCTTTAATTTCTTTAAATTATATCACACCAAAAATTAAAATACAATTAAAAAAAAGATGAGTTTTCACCCATCTATATCTTTTAATAATTCTAATTGAGAAATAAGTAGTGCTTCCATTCTTGCTCTAAACACTTCGGTTTGTTTTTTCAGGTCTTCAAAGTTTCTCATTTCTGAAACTTTTTCTTCCCTTATTTGAGCAATTGCTTCTTTTGCTGTTAATTCACTTTCTTTAATTATGGTTTCTGCTTGCTGGTGTGCCATTTTCTTTATTTCTTCTGCAGTTCCTTGTGCCATAAGTAATGTATTTTGTAGCGTATCCTCAATTGTTTTATAATGACTTATACTGGATTCAAGTTCATCTATTTTCTCTTTTAGTTCTATATTTAATTTATACATTTTTTCGTAATCAAGAGTTAATTTATCTAAAAATTCATCTACTTCATTTACACTGTATCCATTCATCATTTGCTTTGAAAATCTCTTGTTTTCAACTTCTAATGGTGTTAACATGGTAATTCACATCTCCTTTATTCTATATTTACCCATTCTTTAACCAAGATACATTAATTCTATTTTTCATTTCTTCTCTTGCAGTTTCGTTTGAAATTTCATAGTTAAAAGGAGCAAATAAGAATATTGAATTAGATATTTTTTCTATATGACCATTTAATGCTTGTACAGCTCCACTCATAAAATCAACTATTCTTCTTGCAACATCTTTATTTACATATTCTAAATTAACAATTATAGACTTCTTGTCTTTTAGGCAGTCGCATATATCTTCTGCTTGATCAAAATTTGTTGGTTTCGCAATTATCATTCTAATTTGATTTGAGTTGTTTATATTAACAACTTTATTCTTCTTCGGACCAAACAACTTCTTTTCTGCTGGTTCTTCCTCTTCATCTTCATAATAATCAAATATATCTTCTTTTTCTACTTCTTCGTAATCATCATTTTCTTTCTCATATCCAAATAGCCCATAAATTTTATTCATAATAGTTCCTGGCATAAGACCCTCCCAATATTACTATATATTTCTTTTGTACATTACCTATACTATCTCATTTCATGCGAACATGTCAATACTTTTTTTAAAAAAAAATTAATTTGTAATCAAAACGTAATATTCCTGTAATATTACTGTAATATTTTGTTGTGAATTCTTATTAGAATGCTTATCTATCTCATCCGCTTGTGGTATTTGGTATATAGTTTTTAAAAAACTCCTCCAAGCCTCCGAAGACTCCATGGGCCTCAAAGGGCTGTCGTTCGCTTTTTAAAAACTATATACCAAATACCACAAGCTACTTTATCGGTTTTTTAGCTATTTACTCACGTGGGTTAAGTAAAATTTCATCATATAAATTAATTTTTTTAGTATTCCCAATATCTGGTGCTTTTTCTCCAAGAGTTTTAAGTTCATCAGAAGAATAATTGTCAACTATCGTATAATTATCGTTTTGTTTTAAAACTTTAACTAATACTTTATCCTGATAACCTGTCATATTTCTTATAACATAATTAAGTCCATTTTCTTTTAATATCGCTGAATTGGGAACTTTTAAGCCTGTTAAGCTCCACCAGATTATGCTAACACTTACCTTTCTATATGATACTAAATCTTCTACTCCTTTTGTAATCTTAAAAACAAAGATTTTTGACCCATCTTGTTGATCCAATATTTCATAAATAGTTGCTGGCACTTCGGATGATTTTAAAAACTGAATGGTTACCTTGTCACCAACATTTACATTTTGAGCCTGTTTACTATTTAAAACTACAGCTATGTAGCAATAAAAATTGTTTACTATTTTTGCTTCTTGGTCACTACTCCCAATTAATTGACCAGTTTTAATATTTACCTCTGATAATGTGTTTTCATCTAATTTAGAAATGTTTTTTACATCCAAAAGACTTTCATAACCGTCAATTTTATACGAAACCATACCTTCTACTGGAGCATCAATATATTCAGAATTTGAATTTAATTCGTTTTCATATGAGTTTCTTTGGTCAATTAGTTTCTTTATGTATGAACCCGCCGGGCTCAAATCTCCAGCAATTTGAGCCTTATTAAGTATGTCGGCATTTATATTGTTCTTTAGTATGTTTAGCTGTCCAATATCATTTAACCTATATACTTCGTCCAACTTAGATTTTATTTCTTTTTCTAATGAAGCAATATCACCTGAAAATACTGCTGGTTCGCTTTCTAAAGCCTTTTGTATTTGTACATCAAGGTCACTTATTTTTTGTACAAGACTACTTTCATTTTGGCTATAGTATCTAAAAACTGGAGAATTCTTTGCCACTTTCTCCCCTTCATTTTTAATTTTTTCAAATCCATTTGTGTTGTTTTTATCTTGAATAATAGTTTCTTCTCTTATTATATATCCGTCTGCATCTTCCTCAGAAGATATACTGCCAGTTTCTACTATAAAAGTATTGGTTGGTTGCCTTATTAATGAATATATTGTAAAAGCAACGTATAAAAGTAGGGCTATTCCAACAATAACCACTATAGAAAATTTTATTAAGTTAATTCTCTTTTTTTTGCGTTGCTTCTTTGATTTCAATTTTACCCTCCTACCCACACTGGCAATCCCTTGTCTATCTCCACTCGCACTATTCTACGTACTTATATTTTGTAAAATTCTATTTATTAACTCTTCCATGCCATCTTCTCCATTTAACCATATAGTTTGTTTATTTTTCTTAAACCAAGTTATTTGCCTCTTTGCATACTTCCTCGTTTCTTGCTTTATTTTTTCAATCATTTCTTTTTCTGATACTTGTCCGTCAAGATACTCTCTTACCTCTTTATAGCCCAGTCCCTGCATCGCAGTTGGCAAGTTATTATATTTCTTAATTAAGTCTTCTACTTCTTTAATTAGTCCATCTTTTATCATTAAATCTACTCTTTTATTTATTCTATCATATAGAACTTCTCTATCCCAATTTATTGCAAAAACAGTATAATTATATGGGTTTTCGTTTTTTACAGATTCTTTATTTTGTTCTGTTTTGTTTTTCCCTGTAGCTTTATATATTTCTAATATCCTTATTATTCTTTTTTTATCATTTGGGCTCACTATTTTCATTGCTTCTGGATCAATCTGTTTTGCTTGTTCGTATAGTTCATTTAAATTACCGTTATCCGCAATTTCATTTAATTCATTTCTGTATTTTTCATCAAAATTCATTTCTTTAAATTCAATGCCATATATTAAAGAATCAACATATAAGCCTGTACCGCCTACAACAATTGGCACTTTATTTTTTTGTAATATTTCTTTTATTACCTTTGTTGCCATTTTTTTATACTCTGAAACGCTAAATCTCTTTGTCGGCAAAACACAATCTATTAAATGATGTTTAACAGATTGCATTTCCTCTTTTGTTGGTTTGGCAGTACCAATATTCATATCTTTATATATTTGCATAGAATCACAGGATACAATTTCTCCATTAATTTTTTTTGCTAATTCTATTGAAAGTGCTGTTTTGCCTGAAGCAGTGGGCCCTACGATTACAATTATTCTCGGCTTTTGCATGATTCCTCCATATTATACAGATATCATAGAATGAACTTTTCATATAAATATTAACTATAATAGTCCGCTTCCGTGGTTGGTGTATCTTTTAAAAAAAACTCCCTCCAGGTCAAGGGGTAATCCGTATGCCTCAAAGGGCTGTCGGGCAGTTTTTTTTAAAAGATACACCAACCACTCACGCTATTCTAAATATTTAAATATCAAGCACGACCTAACTATCTCCTGCTAAATTTCTTTTCTATATCCAACTTAGAAAGCTTTATTGCTGTTGGCCTTCCATGTGGACATGTAAATGGGTTCTTGAGTTTCATTAATTGATCTAGCAATGAAATTATTTCTTCCCTACCTAATTCTGATTTTGCCTTTACAGCTGCTTTACATGCAATAGTCGCAATAAACTTTTCTTCTATTTCTTGTCTTTCTGTTCTTGCGACCGTGTCTATTTCATCTAATATATCTAAAAATAGCATCTTGGTATCTAGGTCAATACACATATTTGGAACACCAACTAATTTTATTGTATTGTCGCCAAATTCTTCTATAATAAATCCCGCTTCTTCAAATATATTTTGGTTTTCACGCATTATAAAATACTCTTTGTTTGTTAAAACAATTACATCTGGTAACAACATTAATTGTGCATCTTTTTTATTTGAATAAAAATTTTTCTTTACCCTCTCATATAAAATTCTTTCATGTGCAGCATGCTGATCTAATAAATAAAGATCATTCCCTATTTCTAACATTATATATGTTGAAAAAGCCGTTCCAACATATTTGTACTCTATTCCTTCTTCCTTTGATAACATTGAAGATTTGGCATTACCTGCATATCTCATTTCGTTTGTGCTTAATTCTTTTTTCTTCAAACTAGAAGGGACATCGCCAAAAGTTTTTGTATACATTTCTTCAAAATTAAAATCTTCTGAGTCTTCTTTTACCGCTTTATTCATATATTTTTCTAACAAAGTTTTTCTAAAATCTCTTTTTTCTTCTGGTTTTTTTTCTAATGTTATATCTGTTTCTAATTCCCCCAGTTTTTCCCCTAATATCGCCTCTTTTTCTTCTTTCAATCTCTTTCCTACTATTGTATCTTTTTTCCCCAGAATTTCTAATTTTTTTGTTAATTGCTCTGGTTGGCTATTGATATCATTTTGCTTCATATCTTCTTCAATTGGTATAGTATCCTCTTTTACTATTGCTTCCTCAACTTCTGTATTTTGAACTCCGACTTTTGTCTTCCGTTTTATATTTTGCGTTATATAGCTGTTCAATTAAATTATCATCTTTATAATCGCCATAATCTTTCTCTGTATCTTTTGAAACTTTTTTAAATAAATCTACTAATCCAAATTTCTTTTCCTTTGTTTTAATTTGTTCATGTATTTCTTCATTTGCTTCTTTTGCTTCTTTTGCTTTGTTTGTAACTTCTACTTCTTCAACTTCTGCTGCCTCAAAAGAATCAATATTACTAACAAGTGAATTATTTAATAATCCTTCTTTTATTGCATACATCACTGCTTTATAAACGTTCCCCTCTTCAGTAAACCTAACTTCTAATTTAGCTGGGTGTACGTTCACATCTACCTTCTTAGGATTTAGATTTAAATTTAAAATCAAAAATCCAAACTTGCCTATTGGAAGCATACCTTTAAAAGCTTGGTCTGCCGAAGCTAATAAAGTTTTATCCTTTACAAATCTTTTATTAACATAAAATATTTGATTACGCCTATTACTTCTAGCAATCTCAGGCTTTCCTACTACTCCTGTTACTTCCATATCTTCAAACTTATAGTTTACCTCTAAAATAGCTCCTGCAATGTCTTTACCGAAAATGCCATATACGATATTTTTTAAATCTCCACTTCCATTTGTTTTAGTAATTACCTTGCCATTGTTTGTTAATTTTATTGCTATATCAGCATTTATTAAGCTTTGATCTATAACTACATCTTCTATGTATCCTAGTTCTGTGTAATCCTTTTTCAAAAATTTATATCTAACTGGCGTATTAAAAAACAACTTCTCAACCGTAATACTTGTCCCAACTGGACATGCTACAACGTCTTCAGCAATGATATTTCCTGCTTCAATAACTACTTCGTATCCAGTTTCGCTATCTTCAGTTCTAGAAGTCATTGTTACTTTTGAAATGGCACCTATACTAGCCAAAGCTTCACCTCTAAAGCCCATTGTTCGAACAGCTTCTAAATCATCTGCAACCCTTATTTTACTAGTAGCATGACGTTCAAATGCAATCTTCATATCATCTGGCTCAATTCCCTTGCCGTCATCAATTATTCTTATTTTTGCAATACCGCCGTTTTCAATTTCAATACTTATATTCTTTGCACCTGCATCAATTGAATTTTCAATTAATTCTTTTACTACAGAGGCTGGCCTTTCAATCACTTCACCAGCTGCTATTTTATTTATTGTTAATTCATCCAATAAAACAATTTTACCCATCTACATCCTCCATAAATTTACAAAAATTTATTATATAACAAATTATATAACAAATTACCTTTTTTGTATAGGGTTTTTTCATTTTTTTGTAACAGTTTTTTCTATAAGGAATAATATATATCATAGCTACCACATAATACGAAAGCTTTACTGAAAAGGGGGTGCACTTATGCCAGAAAATAGAGGATGTGGATTTGGTTGTGGAGACGACTGTACTATGATTATACTTATATTAGTAATTCTTATGTGCTGCTGCGGCGGAAGAGGTTGTTAATATAAAGAACCAATCTTTAAAAAAAAGTGTGCCCAAGTGATTTCATTCTCATTGGCACACTTTTGTGTTTTTTTCAACTCTTATTACGCTTTTCTAGCACTAATATTTAATAACAATCCAATAAGTATAAAACTACTAATTAACGAACTTCCACCATAGCTTATAAAAAGAAGTGGCACGCCAGTTATTGGCAACAACCCCATTGTCATCCCTATATTTTGTAACATATGAAATATAAACAATCCTGCTACTCCAATAGCAATGTATGAACCCAAATCATCCTTCGCATTTTTAGCCACTTTTATTGCCCTTAAAATCAGAAACACATATATAATAATAATCGAGGCTGCCACAACAAATCCCATTTCTTCCCCAATAACTGCATATATAAAATCTGTTGTTTTAGGATATAAGTAGCCCAATTGAGTTTGATTCCCTTTTAATAAGCCCATGCCAAACATTTCGCCTGATCCAATTGCAAGTTTAGATTGAATTATATTATACCCAGCTCCTCTTGGATCCTTATATGGATTAAGATATATATCTATCCTTGCTTTTGCATGTTCTGGCAATATAAACATATATAATAATGGCAAGGCTATAACAATAATAAGCAAACTAATAAAAATATATTTCCTTTTTATCCCTGCAATAAATAATATTACAACAATAGAAACCACAAACGGTATTGCTGTACCATAATCTGGTTGCTTTATAATTAAAAGTATAGGTATAGCTGCAATACCTATACAAACCAATAATTTCCAGAACTTATTAATTTCATTTTTATCTTTTTTTTGAAATTGGACAATTACATATGAAAAGAAAATAATAAAAATAACTTTTGCAAATTCAGAAGGCTGAAATGTAAAAAAACCTCCGATGTTAAACCAACTTGTCGCACCATTTACTGGTGTTGTAAATAAAACCAAAACAAGTAAAACATTAATTATTAGATACAAAAATAAAGAAAATCTTGCTATTGCTTTATAATCTATTATCACCGTAACAACTAATGCAACTAGGCTTATTCCAAACCAAATTGCCTGCCTATAAAATTCATCGTCATTGGAATTTTTTGTAGCAGAAAATAGTGCCACCATTCCTATTGCAAGTAGGATAATCGCACTTATTAAGATGCTCCAATCAATCTTTTTTAAAATATTCTGCCTCATTCATCTCCCTCACTTTGATTGTTAGCTTCTATTATTTCACTTGCTGCTTTTTTTATTTCAATTTCTGGTTGATTGTCAGAGTTCACTGGCTCTTCTGTTTTATTTTTTACTTTCTTTAATTTTTCCTTTTTATCATCATTTTCGCTATCCTTAGTTTGTACTTCTGATGTATGTTCTTGTTTATCATTGTTTTCTATTTCAGGACTTTTAACTTTCACATTTGTAATAGGAAAATTCGCATAAAGTGCTGGTGCACCAACAGTACCATCTTCCCTGGTATTGTTGGTTAATCTAACATCTATAGCACTTTCATCTATATCTATATATTTCTTAATCACTTCAATTATTTCTTGTTTCATAACTTCTAAAAAGTCTGCTGAAACGCTTGCTCTATCCTGTATTAATACCAAATGTAATCTTTCTTTAGCTGCATTTTTTGAATTTTGAGCATTCTCATCATTTGATTTAACTAACTTTTTTAGAAATCTAATAATGTTTTCAAACATAACATACCTCCTACTTAATGAATATTTGTTTTAATTTTGTAAAGAAATCCTTATCTTTACCTGGTATGCTTACATCTAACTGTTCACCTAAAATTCTTTTAGCTATTTCTAAATAGGCTTTCCCTGAAGGTGACCTTTTATTAGATATTACTGGTTCCCCTTTATTAGTATGTGTAATTATGTATTCATCATCTGGCACAACTCCAATTAAATCTATTGATAACAATTCAACAATATCATCAACATCCATCATTTCTCCCCTTTTAACCATTGATGGCCTTAATCTGTTAATGATTAATTCTGGATTTTTTATTTCAGATGCTTCTAATAAGCCAATTATTCTGTCTGCATCTCTTATTGCTGAAATTTCTGCAGTAGTAACAACTATTGCTCTGCTTGCTCCAGCAGTAGCATTTTTGAATCCTTGTTCAATCCCTGCTGGACAATCTATTAATACATAATCAAATTCCTCTTTTAACTTATTTGTTAATTCTTTCATTTGTTCTTCATTCACTGCGGATTTATCTCGAGTTTGGGCTGCTGGTAATAAGAACAATTCTTCATAACGCTTGTCCTTAATAAGAGCTTGTTTTAGTTTGCATTTTTCTTCAACAACATCAACAATATCATAAACTATTCTGTTTTCAAGTCCCATTACTACATCAAGGTTTCTTAATCCTATGTCTGTATCTACTAATGCAACTTTTTTGCCTTCTAAAGCTAAGGCTGCACCTAAGTTTGCTGTTGTTGTTGTTTTTCCAACTCCACCTTTTCCAGATGTTATTACAATAACTTCACCCATTTTTTACTCCTCCTATCCTCGTACCTAATATATTACCCTTTTTTTAGGAAAAAGTCAATACATAGTGTAACATCCATTCAATTAACGTTACTACATCCTTTTAATTTCCATACCTTCTTTCGTATCCTTCACACTAATTCCTTTTTTCGTCAATTTTTCTCTAATTTCGTCAGACTTTGCCCAATCCTTATTGGCTCTAGCAACTTCTCTTTCTTGTATTAGTTGCTTCGTCTCATCGTCTAAAGTTGCTAGAATGTCAATCTTTTCTTCCATTTCTCTTATTGTAGCAATTTTTTCTACTGAAATATCAATGCCTAGGATTTCATCCATTTCGCTAATTAATTCAGCATATTGCTTTGATTTGTTAACTTTTCTTGCTATTTCCCATACTATATTCATTGCTTTTGGTGTATCTAAATCATCATTCATTACTTCTAAAAATTGATTTTTATATTTTGTCATTTCTTCGTCTGAAACACTAACAGTTCCATTTTCATGCTCTTCTACAGCATTTCTTAATCTTTCTAATCCCGTTTTTGCACTTTTCAGACTTTCAAATGTAAAATTTAATTTATTTCTATAACTTGCACTCAAACATAAGTACCTAAAATCTAAAGGACTAAATCCTCTTTCTCTTAAATCTTCCAATGTATACACATTACCAAGACTTTTTGACATTTTACCGTCGTCTACCAATAAAAACTCGCAATGCATCCAATAATTAGCGGGTATTTTACCACAATATCCCATTGATTGTGCAATTTCATTCTCATGATGAATTGGAATATGGTCGACTCCTCCTGTATGAATATCAAATTGCTCACCTAAATACTTCTTGCTCATAGCCGAACATTCTATATGCCAGCCTGGAAAACACAATCCCCATGGGCTTTCCCATTTCATAATATGATTTTCAGGTGCTTTTATCCAAATTGCAAAATCTAATGGATTTCTTTTTTCTTTATCTACAGCAACTCTTGCTCCAGCTTGTTCTCCTTCTATGTTTTTATTAGATAGAATTCCATAAGAAGGTAGTTTGCTTATATCAAAATATACACCAGTGCTTGTTTCATACCCATAACCATTTTCCACAATTTTTTGTACATATTCTATCATTTCTGGTATATGTTCTGTTGCTCTTGAAATTATATCCGGTTTTCTAATATTTAAACTTTCAATATCTTTTAAAAAAACTTCTGTATAAAAATTTACTATTTCATATGGATCTTTATTTTGTGCCCTTGCTGCTTTTTGCACTTTATCCTCTCCTTCATCTGCATCAGAAGTTAAGTGCCCTACATCTGTAATGTTCATAACATGCTTTAGTTTATATCCATCTGCTCTTAGTGTTTTACTTAATAAATCCATAAAAATATATGCTCTCAAGTTTCCTATATGAGCATAATTATACACAGTTGGTCCACATGAGTACATTCTTACCTCTTCTTCGTTAATTGGTTTGAATTCCTCTTTTGTTTTAGTTAATGTATTATAAATTTTCATAGTCGAACTCCTCGTCTTCTTTGGCAGGGGACATTCCTTAACCACAATAAAATCGCTCCTTGCTAAAGGTGTGTCCCCTTCCTTAATTATATGCTATAAGTTTATACTATATTTTAGTAAAATTCAAGAGTTTTAAGTCAATCGTATAAAATTTATGTTATTATTTAACGGTTTTTGCTAAAATGTAGGGGCGAACATTGTTCGTCCAGCACTATAATTATCTCGTTTTTCAATAATTTTATCAAATTCCTCTAGTCTCGGACGAACGATGTTCGCCCCTACATATATAATTCCTTTCCTTAAGTTATGGACATTGATGGGCCTTGGGAAAGCTGTCGGGTAGCTTTTTTAAAAGATATATTTACACTGGGAGCGAACTATTATAATTGATTCCTATATGGAAAGTACGTTCTAGGGTCCTTACAAAGCGGACATTTTAGCGAAAACCGTTAAATAGTACCTAAAACAAATTTTGCACTTGACATTTTATGTAAATTAAGTGTATAATGTATAAACATATGTGATTTATTTTGTTAACAACGCTGATTTCAGCAAAACCAAATGGAGAATACTATGTTAACGCACTATGTTCGACACTTTTATTGCGATGGTACGATATCTACCCGTAAAATTGAAAATCCAAAACCCGAGCAAATCAACTTCCCTGACGGTTCATATTGTTGTTATTTTTTCAACCGTAGGCTGTCTGGTGATGGCAAAACACTAGAAGGAATCCAAACCTCTGGAATGAATTATAAGGGTACTGAATTTACCCTTGATAAATTCAATAAAACGTTTGGAAAAGATAATCGTTACAAAGATTTCATTATTCGTTGTAGGGCTCGTAACATTGACCGCATTGTAGTAACAAACTGTGGGAGAGTAAATTTTCTCACTAAAGATGATAAAGTATACTCCTAAATTAATGCTATAAAGCCGACTCGCTGAATATTTCAGCAGGTCGGCTTTGTCTGTTTCCCCTGTGAGATTATTTTCCTCATCAACAATATCAAGATATTCCATATGTTAAAAATCCTCCACATTTTAATTAATTACATTCTTTAAACACAATAGAGTCAACACTAGATAAAAGTGTGTCCACTTGCCTATATATGTTACACTATATTTCTGTAAAATTCAAAAGTTTTAAGGCAACTGTATAAATTTTTACTATCAATGTTACCAGTTAACACTTTTCAGCAAAGTAGCCCCTGGAGTATGTGGTTCCCGCAAGAAATCAATTAAAATAGTCCGCTCCCGGTGTATGTATATCTTTTTAAAAAACTCCCTCCAAGCCTCCGAAGACTCCATGGGCCTCAAAGGGCTGTCGGGCAGTTTTTTAAAAAGATATACATAC
>WRFS01000024.1 GCA_009778695.1 Oscillospiraceae bacterium | reverse complement strand
TGTTTCATCAAGTGATAAAGCAAAGCTACAACAAGCAATAAATATGTTGCAAGCAATAAAGAATAAGTGTACAAGCCCAAGTACGATACAAAGCCAAAGTGATCCAGTATCACAAGTGCAAGATGCAATTGCAAGGTTAAATGCAATAGACAATGAAATAGATTCACAATGGTATAATCAATTAAATTATGGGGTATATTCTTTTACATCAGGATTTGGTTCAAGTTTAGCAACCAACCTTGCAGGACAGCCTACTTTAGGAAATGATTATGGAAATAAAAAAAATACATATTATGCAGGTGCGTTAGCAGGAGATATAACATCAACAGTTGTTGGAGGGCTCCAAATAGTTGGTGGTATCGGATTAATTATTAGTGGTGGAGCGATGATAGCAGGAGGAGGCATTGTAACAGGTACAGGAGAAGGAGCAATATTAGGAGTGCCGGCTGCTCAAGATTATGCAAACAAAGCAAATGAATTTTATAAAAACAGAAACAATTACCAAGTTAAGATTGATGAAAATGGGATAATTAGAGTATATGATTCTGAAACGAATACATTTGGCTCATACAATTCGAATGGAACAACCAAAACATTATTCAAACCGGATAAAGGACAACTTTATTTTGATAATCAATCAGGTAATTTGCAACAGGAGGTGAAATAAAATGTTTAAAGAAAAAGGACTATGCCCAGTTTGTAATGAGTTTATGTTTAAAGAAGAATATGAAATATGTAAAATATGTGGTTGGGAACATGATTATGTTCAAGAAGAAGATGAAAATTTTTGGGGAGGAGCTAATGAGCTAAGTCTTCGAGAAGCAAGTACACTTTATAATGTTTTAAAAAACAATCAGACAACAAACACTATGAATGAGCTGTTAAAAGTTCATAAGAAAAAAAGTGACAAATTAAGAAAAAAAAGAAATAGCTTGATTGATAGTGGTACTTATAAGATGTATGAAGAAAAAATGAGTGTAGAGTTTAAAAAAGAACATGACCGATTTGTAAAAGAGATTTATAACTTACAAAATGATATAGTATAATTTTAGTAAATCAGAACTAGTGGAGTTATAATATAAATTGAACACGGAAAACGCCATAAAGTGTGTTAAAATAATTGTTGAAAGGCTGTGTTTAAAATAAAAGAAACAGTAAAAATATTCACAAAACAATTAAATAATAAGCGACATGAATATTTAGATATATTCAAATTTCAACAACAGAAAGGTAAGCGATCAATAACTTGACACCTTGAAACTTCAAACTTTATCCGGTATAATTTGGATTAGGATTGAGGTTTCTTTTATATCTCGCCCTATACAACCCCAGAGACCCTACTCTCATCTGTACACTCAGATTTATTATCTCATCTGGAAAATCTTTAGACCATGGCAAAAATTTTTTTAACGCACTTTCATCGTTCGGATCTTTCATATGTGGAATCTATGTGTTGCAAATGGTCGAATTGCTCTTTCAACTAAATTATTTGAAAGAAGAACATAAAAAAGATGATGAAAGAAGATTAAGTAATACAACATGTTCTAACACATAAAATGGAACTAAAGGTGTTACTTATGCTAGAAAAAAAAGTTATACAAAAGAATAACAATAGAGTAATCATAACTGTAAATTTTAAAGAAGAAGGCACTCCCTTACAAGAAGTAATAGAGGACTTGTTTATAAATTATTATAAGTCCGCCATTTGCGGAGCAAATGTGTGTTATCCAGGTAAGACTTATATCTGAAAGAATATAAACAAGTTCTTATTGCAAAAAGGGGGTGTAAAATTGTTAGAAATAAACAATCCAATGCAATATAAAGTTGCGATGTATATAAGATTATCTAGGGAAGATGACGAAAATGACGAGAAATATGTTTCAGAAAGTATAATAAATCAAAAAAGTATGTTAATAACATTTGCAAAGGATAATAAACTTGATGTATATGATACATATATTGATGATGGTTATAGTGGTACAACATTTGATAGACCAGATTTTTCAAGAATGATTAAAGATATAGAAAATAAAAAAGTTAACATGGTCATTACTAAAGACTTATCAAGATTAGGTAGAGATTATATTCAAACTGGACATTATTTAGAAAAATTTTTTCCGGAAAAGCAAGTAAGATATATTTCAATATTAGATGAAATTGACACAGGAATTGAAAATAGTAGTAACGATATAACACCATTTAAAGCGATTTTAAACGATTTATATGCTAAAGATATTTCTAAAAAAGTTAAAGCAGTACAAGTAGATAAAGTAAGGAAAGGGTTATATATTGGTGGAAAAGCACCATATGGTTATAAAAAAGATGAAACTAATAAAAACTTACTGATTATTGATGAAGAAGCTAGTATCATTGTTAAACTAATTTTTGAATTATATCTAAAAGGTGAATCGCTAAGAGGAATAGCAGAAATTCTTACCAATAGAGGAATCAAAACACCATCAGAATACAAGAAAATGAACTATTCGTATCAAGCACTTACATTTGGAATGTGGAATCAAAATAGAATTAAAGCAATACTAACTTCGGAAATGTATATTGGGAATATGGTGCAACATAAAAATAAAAAAATAAACTACAAATCAAAAAAGCGAATTGAACTTCCAAAATCAGAATGGATTACAGTTGAAAATACTCACGAGGCGATTATTGATAATAATATTTTTTATAGGGTACAAAAGTTAATTAAAGCAACTTGTAATGTTTGGGAAACAAAATATAATCATGAATATCTCCTAAATGGTTTAGTTTATTGTAATGATTGTGGTAAAAAGATGCAATTACTGGTAAGACACCGAAATGGACATGACGGGAGAAATTTGCGTTGTAGTACATATGCCAATCGCCCTGCTAGAAAAGTATGTGAAAGTCATTACATAAAAGAAAGTTTAGTTACAGAAATAGTATTAGAAAATCTAAAAGAAATCTGTAATAAGTATTTAGATAAAAGTCGATTAACTAAACTAGCGGATAAAATAGCAGTTCAGTCTACGATAGATATTGATAAAGAAATATTAATATTAAGTAATAAGATAATTTCTTTAAATAGTAATATTGATAAAATTTATGTAGATAAGTTAAATGGCTTATTACCAGAGAATGATTTTATTAGAATCTCACAAACTTTATTTTCACAAAGGGGTAGTTTGAAAGAAGAAATAAAAGATTTAGAAGATTCAAAAAAACAAGAAAAAATATTACCTAAGATTGATGATATTGTTGAAGAATTCTTGAAATTACAAAAGCCAAGCAAAGAAGTATTGTTTAAATTAATTGATAAAGTAAGAATAACAAAAGAAAAAAATATTATTGTGGACTATGAGTTCACTATTTAAAAAATAATATGGTATATATTTAAACAACACAATGGGGTACAGTATCTCTTGCAAATCAAGGGCTTACACCACTTCAAATACTTAGGGCTTATTACCCAAGAGATTTAGAACTTGTAAGGACAGATAATATAGGTGGTGTTACGGAAAGCTATCCAGGAAGTCCATTATTACAAGGAAGTCAAGGAAGTCCCGTAAAAACCATGCAAGACTATTTAAATAGAATAAGAATTAATTTTCCAGCAATACCGCAAATAACTAATCCAGATGGGGTGTTTGGAATAGAAACTACAAATGCCGTGAGAGCTTTTCAAAGAATTTTTAATTTAACTCAAGATGGAGTAATAGGCAGGGGGACATGGTATAAAATTGTTCAAATATACGTGGGAGTTACAAAGCTTGCAGAACTTACAAGCGAAGGGCAGAGAATTGGAATAGGAGAAACACCGCCTACTTCAGTATTAAGAGAAGGTTCAAGGGGGCATGATGTACTTCAATTACAATTTATTTTGAATTATATATCACAATTTTATGATGATATACCACCAGTTATACAAGACAGTGCATTTGGAAGAACAACAAGGAATTCAGTTGTTGCTTTCCAAAGAAAACTGGGATTAACACCAGATGGAGTGGTAGGACCTGTTACATGGAGGCTTCTTTATCAAGTTTATAAAAATATTGAAAGTAATGTTGGAATAATTACTCCACCATCACGACCACCAGTTATTCCATCACCTTCACCAGCATATCCAGGTACACCACTTAGGGTAGGGTCACGTGGAAATAATGTATTGTTAATGCAACAATATTTGAATAGAATTTCAAGCAGATATCCTAGCATACTAAGACTTGCAGAAGATGGAATATTCGGAGTGGGAACACAAAGTGCAGTTATGGAGTTCCAAAGGCTGTTTGGATTAAACCCAGATGGGGTGATAGGACCTTTAACATGGAATAGAATTG
Source organism: Oscillospiraceae bacterium (assembly GCA_009778695.1). Classification (GTDB taxonomy): domain Bacteria; phylum Bacillota; class Clostridia; order TANB77; family CAG-508; genus WRFS01. The sequence continues at coordinate 26,721 of WRFS01000024.1, read as the reverse complement.
TAGAAATTAACAATAGTATTGGAGGCCCATCGATACCACCTACAACACCACCAGCATATCCAGGAACACCGCTTAGAGCAGGCTCACGTGGAAATAATGTATTGATATTGCAGGAAAACCTAAATAACATTGCAAGCAGATATCCTTCTATACCAAGAATTGCAGTGGATGGAGTGTTTGGCCCAGCAACGCAGAATTCAGTAACTCAATTTCAAAGGTTGTTTGGATTAACACCAGATGGTGTAGTAGGTCCTTTAACATGGGATAGAATTATGGCATTGACGTTTTGATGTAGTTTTAAACATGTTAAAAAAACTTTCCCCAAAATCCTTTATTATTATCACGGGCTTCTTGTTGAATTTTTTTAAAATCATCAACGTATTTTACATTTGGTGGAACAGTATCAAGTTGGGCGTAACCTTCTTGTAAAAGTACTTTATTGAACATTTTTCCATCAATATAAACATAGGCAAGGAGCCTACCATATTTATCTCTTTCTTGAACGTCAAATTCAAGGGTTATTTCTTTATTTTCTAAATATGATTTTGTGAAATCTGAAGCTATTTTGCCATATTCATTATTTTTACTTTTATTAGGGTTAACACTTTCGGGAGTATCTACTCCTATTAGTCTAACGCTTTCCTCTTTTCCATTGAACATTATTTTAAAGGTATCTCCGTCAACAACTCTTGCAACTGTATATGTTTGAGTGCTGGTTGTATTTTCATTTGAAGTATTGTTGTCAATTGCATTATTGAGAGCATTGTTTGAAGTATTATTGCTAGAATTATTTAAGTTATAATCAGAAAGTTGGTTTAGTGCGTTGGAGATTTTGTCAAATGTGTTAGGACTGAAAGCACCAATAAGTGCCAGTATCAAAGTACCAGCACCTATACATAAAGATATTATTTTTTTCATTTTTCTTTTTGACATATAATTCCCTATCTATATATTTTTATTTTTAAGATTTTCAAAAATTGCATGCATTTCTGGATTTATCTTTTTTAATGAAATAGGCTTTAAATTAGAATCTGTGAAGCAATGTGAAGTTTCACCAATTGAAACAATATGACCACTTTCTTTATTAGTAGTGGTATATTCCATTTTCATTCGAACCCCGTTATATTCAGCTATTTTAACATCTATCAAAATAACGTCATCAAATTTTGCAGGGGTTTTGTATTCACATTTTACTCCTGTAACAGGAATTGCTAAATTAGCTTCTTCCACTTTTCTATATGGCAAGCCGATATTATCTAAGGCTAAAACGCGGGCTTCTTCCATGAATCTTATGTAATTAGAATGGTGAACAATTCCCATGCAATCGGTTTCGTAATAATTTATTCTTCTTTCAAACATGATTATATCCTCTTTTCTTTTTATAATATAACACAATTTGAAACAGTATGCAATATAAGTTTTATGCGATTGCTTTAATGTCACTGGGTAATGGTTTTATCTAAAATGTCCGCTTTGTGTGATTAGTATATGTTTTTAAAAAGCTCCTCCAAGCCTCCGAAGATTCCATGGGCCTCAAAGGGCTGTCGTTCACTTTTTAAAAACATATACTAATCACACAAAGCTACTTTGACGAAAAGTGTTAAATGGCAACGCTTTAATGTATGATTTAGCATAACATCTTGAATATATTCAAAAAATAATATATAATAAATGAAATAAAGGAGACAAGAAGGTATGAATAGAACAAAAAGAAAAATATTTGAAATATCAATGGAGTTGTTTGCTCAAAAAGGGTATGATGCCACTAGCGTAGAAGAAATAACGGCTGTAGTTGGAGTGGCGAAAGGTACTCTATATTATCATTTTTCTAGTAAGGAGAATATATTTAATTTCTTAATAGAAGAAGGATTTGGTTTGCTTAAAAGAAGTTTAATGATTAAAACATCACAAGCCAAAACAACAGCAGAAAAAGTGAAAGCCATAATATTAGTGCAAAAGAAAATTGTAATAAAATACGAAAATTTAATTAGAATGATTGGTGGACAAATGTGGGGCAATGATGCGAGGAGCATTAATTGTAGGACACAATTATTTACATATATAGATACAATTGAAAACATTATTAAAGAAGGAGTAGAAAAAGGGGATATAAAAAGGGGAACGTATAAAAATATTGCAACAGATATATTCGGAGTGTTGAGTGATACTCTTATTGATAAGTTAAGAACTGGTAAGCCAGTAGATTTACTGGAAGCAGACGAAGAATTTGAAGGTATTGCCTTAAAATATGGTATAAAAAAATGAAAATAAGCAAAGAAAATGACGTAATAGAAAAAATAAAAATTAATTTATCTACTAAATATATGGGACGTAACATTATTTATTTTGAAACAATAGATTCAACGCAAAAAAAAGCAAAGGAACTAGCAAAAAATAAAGTCCAAAATGGCACATTGGTTTTGGCAAATATGCAAACACATGGAGTAGGCACACATGGGAGGGTTTGGCACACGGAGCCTAACAGCAATATTTTAATGACACTTGTATTATACCCAAATTGTAATATAGATAAACTAAACACTATAACTATAGATATAGCTAATTGTTTGGTGAAAGTGATTAAAAATTTATATAAAATTCAATTGTCAATAAAGGAGCCTAACGACCTCATTTTAAATGGTAGAAAAATAGGAGGAATACTTACAGAAACAAAACTAAATAAAGAGTTTGTTGATGTCTTGTTTATAGGTATAGGGTTTAATGTTAATCAAGAAAAGTTTCCAGAAGAAATAAATGAAATTGCTACTTCACTAAAAAAGGAATTTAAAAAAGATTTTGAAAGGGAAAAAATTGTAGCAGAGTTTTTGAATAGGTTGGAAAATGTAGTACAGTTTAATTGATTAGAATAGAGTAGTCCCTAGAGTGTAGTATATATTTTTTCAAAAGTCACCGACAGCCCTTTGAGGCCCAAGGAGTCTTCGGAGGCTTGGAGGGACTTTTTAAAAAATATATACTACACTCTAGGGACGGAAGTTTTTCTAAATCATTAACAAATCATTAAACTGACCATTCAGTCTAATGATTTATTTTCAGTTTTATTATATTATTATGTATATGAGAATATGAAAGGCGGGCAAAATGAGTAAAACAGCATTTCTTTTCCCTGGGCAAGGTGTGCAATATGTTGGAATGGGACGAGATATATATGAAAGATATGCAAGTGCAAAAAATGTATACAAAAATGCAAGTAAAGTTTTAGGTATGGATATAGAAGGACTATGCTTTAGTTCTACAGAGGAAGAGATAAACAGGACAGATAATGCACAAATTGCAATATTAGTAACAAGTCTAGCAGCATTAGAAGTGTTAAAAGAAAAAGAAGTACGTGCACAAATAGCTGCAGGGCTTAGTTTGGGGGAATATACTGCTTGCATATATAACGGAATGATTGGGTTCGAAGATGGGTTAAGGTTAGTCCAAAAAAGAGGGAAATACATGCAAGAGCTAACTCCCAGCGGAGATTGGAAAATGGCAGCGATTATAGAGTTAGATGCAGGGATAATAGAAGAGACTTGCAAAAAAGTTAGTGAGGAAACTGGATTTGTAGCACCATCTAATTATAATTATAGTGGTCAGGTAGTTATATCAGGGGAAGCAAAGGCAGTAGACATAGCCATTCAGTTATTAATTCAAAAAGGGGCAAAAAAGGTAAGCTTCTTAAAAACAAGTGGACCGTTTCATACCATTAAGTTAGAAAAAGCAGAAGAAGAATTTGAAAAAGAACTAGAAAATATAAAAGTAAATAAAGGAGAAATTACAGTTATAAAAAATATAGATGGACTTCCATATAATGAAGACGACAATGTAAAGGAAATATGGGCAAATCATATGATTAGTCCTGTTAGGTTTGATAAAACAATAGAATATATGAAAAGTCAAAAAATAGATAATTTTATAGAAATAGGACCAGGCAAAACATTGACGGGGTTCATAAAAAGAGAAATAAAAGAGGTTAATTTAATTAACGTAAATAACGTTGAAAGCTTAGAAGGAATTATATGAAGGGAGTTGTCTGATGAGTAAAGTTGCACTAATTACAGGTGGTTCAAGAGGAATTGGGAAAGCGGTGGCTATTAAATTCGCAAAAGAAGGATATGATATTGTTATAAATTATAGAAGTGAAAGTGATAATTTAAAAGAGTTAAAAAACGAGTTATCTAAATATAACGTTAAAGTAATGTGCATAAGCGGTGATGTTACAGCATTTGACAGATGGGGAGAAATTGCAAAAGAGGTTATAGAAAAATTTGGAAGTATAGATGTATTAGTTAATAATGCAGGAATAACGAAAGATACATTGCTATTAAGGATGTCTGAAAAAGATTTCAGCGATGTAATAGATATTAATTTAAAAGGTACTTTTAATGTAACTAAACAAGTAATTCCTTATATGACAAAGCAAAGAAGAGGCAGGATAGTAAATATTTCTTCAATTATAGGAATTATTGGCAATGCAGGACAAGCAAATTATGCAGCTTCAAAAGCAGGAATAATTGCATTTACCAAGTCATGTGCAAAAGAATTTGCGAGTAGAAATATATTGATAAATGCAGTTGCACCAGGTTTTATAAAAACAGATATGACAGCTGTTTTATCTGATGCAATTAGGGAAAACATAAATAATCAAATACCTTTAAAAAGAGAAGGGACAGTAGAAGAAGTAGCAAATTTAGTGTACTTTTTAGGTGCAGAAGAGAATACATATATTACGGGACAGGTGATAAATGTCGACGGAGGAATGGTGTGCTAGAGACTAGAGACTAGAGACTAGAAACTAGATTTAAGAAAGACATTGAAGATAGAGTAGCGTGAGTGGAGGTAGTATATTTTTTTAAACCGCTCGACAGCCCTTTGAGGCATACGGATTACCCGTGAGCTTGGAGGAGGTTTAAAAAAATATACTACCTCCACGGAAGCGGACTATTGAATTAGAATATGAAAGGAAATAGAATTATGAAACGAGTTGTAGTAACAGGATTAGGAGCAATAACACCTATAGGGAATAACATAGAAGAATATTGGGATGGCTTAAAACAATGTAAAAATGGAATTGATAAGATAACATTATTTGATTCAACGGGATTTAACATAAAGCTTGTTGCAGAAGTAAAAAACTTTGTACCAGAAGAGCATTTTGATAGAAAAGAACTTAGAAATTATTCTAGATTTTCGCAATTTGCAGCAATTGCATCAAGAGAAGCATTTAAAGATTCAGGACTAAACATGGAGAAAGTTGACCCTTATAGAGTAGGAATTATTATTGGCTCAGGTGTAGGTGGATTAAAGGATATAGAAGACGAAAAAGAAACACTTATGGAAAAAGGACCAAGTAAGGTATCTCCAATGTTCGTGCCACGAATGATAGCTAATATTGCACCTGGAAATATTTCAATAGAACTAGGGATGAAAGGAGTATCGATGGCAGTTATTACTGCGTGTGCAAGTGCTACGCATTCAATAGGGGAGGCCTATAGGTACATAAAATATGGAGAACAAGATGTAGTGTTTTGCGGGGGGACTGAAAGCAATATTACACCTCTTGGTATAGCAGGATTTAGCAATATAAAGGCAGTATCAACATCTTTAGATAAAAATAGGGCGAGTATTCCATTTGATAAAGAAAGAAGTGGCTTTGTCATGGGGGAAGGAGCAGGAGTTATAGTATTAGAAGAATTAGAACATGCAGTAAAAAGAGGAGCTAAAATTTATGCAGAAATGGTAGGCTATGCAGCTACATCAGATGCATATCATTTAACTGCACCAAGTCCAGATGGAGCGGGAGCAGCAAAAGCAATGTGTCAAGCGATGGAGATGGCAAACGCAAAACCAGAAGATATATCGTACATAAATGCACATGGGACTTCAACTAAAATAAATGATAAAGTTGAAACAATTGCAATAAAATTAGCATTAAAAGAAGAAGCAAAAAATGTAGCGATTAGCTCAACAAAATCAATGACAGGACATTTATTGGGGGCAGCTGGAGGGGTTGAAGCAATAGCATGTATTAAAGCAATAGAGAATGACTTTATTCCAGCAACTATTAATTATAAGGAACAAGATCCAGAATGTGATTTATATTATGTCCCAAATGAAGGTATAAATCGTAAAGTGAACTATGCAATGTCTAATTCGTTAGGGTTTGGTGGACATAATAGTACAATTTTATTCAAGAAGTATGTTGCTGAATAAAGGTTTGTTTCTGTAAGGTAGTATATATTTTAAAATAGGAAAAGGAGTAGTTTTTATGAATTATGAAGATATAAAAAAAATAATTGAAGATATGGAAAAATATCACCTTAATGAATTAAACATAGAATTTCCAGATGGTACAAAAGTTAGTATGAAAAAAAATGAAAATAAAGTGCTTATAAAAAATAATAATGCAGGAGGGGACGTTGGGTTTCGCTCTCAACGGAAATAATAGTGAAACAAATACTCAAGTTAGTACGGAAACAGGTGCTGAAAATGGCAAAACACAAGAAGACCAAGAATATTATAATGTGGTGAAATCACCTATGGTAGGAACTTTTTATAGTAGAAGTTCGCCAGACAAAGAACCATATGTAAAAATAGGAAGCAATGTAAAAAAAGGTGATACATTATGCATAGTAGAAGCAATGAAATTAATGAATGAAATAGAATCAGAATTTGATGGAGAAATAGTAGAAATTCTAGTTAGAAATGAACAAATGGTAGAGTATGGGCAAGCATTGTTTAAAATAAAATAATATTTATAGGAGGAGATTTATAATATGTTAGATGCAAAGCAAATAATGGAAATAATCCCACACAGATACCCATTCTTATTAATAGATAAAATAGAAGAATTAGAACCTGGGAAAAAAGCAATTGGGTATAAAAATGTAACAATGAATGAATACTTTTTTCAAGGACATTTTCCAGCAGAACCAGTTATGCCCGGAGTGTTAACAGTAGAAGCTCTTGCACAAGTAGGAGCAGTATGTATTTTATCATTAGAAAAATACAAAGGTAAAATAGGATATTTTGCAGGAATTAATAATTTAAAATTTAAGAAAAAAGTTGTGCCAGGAGATACTTTAAAATTAGAAGTTGAAATAATAAAACAAAAAGGTCCAATTGGAATTGGCAAAGCAATTGCAACAGTAGATGGAAAGATGGCGGTTATGGGTGAGTTGACTTTCGCCATAGGCTGAGGCAAAAGGGTGTCCTGCAATGTCATTCTGAGTCTTTCTACGAAGATTTTACTTGCGAAGAATCTCACAAAATATGAGATCCTTCATAGTAAGGCTTTGTAAGAAGTGGTTCAGGATGACAATTCTAGGACACCTACTTGCCTCAAGAAATAAACAAAAGGAGCATAAAATGATAAAAAAAGTATTAATTGCCAATCGAGGAGAAATAGCTATACGAATAATAAGGGCATGTAAAGAATTAGATATAAAAACAGTAGCTGTATATTCAGAAGCAGACAAAAATGCATTGCATGTGGGATTAGCTGATGAAGCGGTTTGTATTGGACCTGCTAGTTCGAATAAGAGTTACTTAAATATAAAGAATATAATAGAATTGGCGTGCCTTTTAAATGTGGATGCAGTTCATCCAGGATTTGGTTTCTTGTCTGAGAATAGTAGGTTTGCAAAAATATGTGAAGAAACAAATATAATATTTATAGGGCCTTCATACAAAATAATAGATACAATGGGAAATAAATCAGAAGCCAGAAAAACCATGAAAAATGCAGGAGTTCCAATAGTACCTGGTTCAGAAGGTAATGTTGATACCTTAATGGAAGCATTAGAAATTGCTGAGAAAGTTGGATACCCAATTATGATTAAAGCCACAAGTGGTGGCGGTGGAAAAGGAATTAGACTAGTAAAAAATGAAGGAGAATTAAAAAAAGTATACGATATAGTAAAAGCTGAAGCGAAACTTTCATTTAATGATGAGAAAATATATATAGAGAAATTTATCGAAAACCCAAGGCATATTGAAATTCAAATACTAGCAGATAAACATGGAAATGTAGTTCATTTGGGTGAAAGGGATTGCTCGGTGCAAAGGAAAAATCAAAAAATTATAGAAGAAAGTCCATCAGAATTTTTGAACAACAAGTTAAGAAATTATATGGGAGAAACAGCAGTGAAAGCAGCTAAATCAGTAGGATATACAAATGCTGGAACAATTGAATTTTTAGTAGACAAAAATAAAAATTTTTATTTTATGGAAATGAATACAAGATTGCAAGTAGAGCATCCTGTAACGGAAATGGTAACAGATATAGATATTGTAAAAGAACAAATAAGGATTGCGAACGGAGAAAAATTAGGGTTCAAGCAAAATGATATAAAATTTAAAGGGCACAGTATAGAGTGTAGAATTAATGCAGAAAACCCTAAAAAGAAGTTTATGCCTTCACCTGGGAAGGTCGAGGAATTGCATGTCCCAGGCGGAAAAGATGTTAGAGTAGATACTGCTTTGTATACAGGTTATACAATACCACATAATTATGATTCAATGATAGCAAAATTAATAGTACGAGATAAAACAAGACTTGAAGCTATAAATAAGATGAAACGTGCTTTATCTGAACTTATTATTGATGGAATAGATACAAATATAGAGTTTTTATTGGAAATTTTTAATAATAAAGATTTTGTAAATAGCAACTACGACACATCTTTTGTGGAAAAATTGTTATAGGAGAAAAATATGATTATTGATAAGTTAAAGAAAAATGAAAATTTATATCAAGATGATGTGTCTGAAACGAGAAATAACAGAAAATCAAATGGATTAATTGGAAAATGGATTAAATGCGAAAAGTGTTCGGAGATACAGTATTTGGAAGATGTACATGAAAATTTCAGTGTGTGTCCAAACTGTGATAATCATTTTAGATTGTCAGCAAGGAGAAGAATACTGCAAGTAATAGATGATGGAACTTTTGAAGAGTTTGATTTTGATATGACAATAAAAGACCCATTAAATTTTCCAGGATATGTAAAAAAGATAGAGTCAATAAGAAAATTTACACATATACAAGAAGCGGTTAAATCAGGTATTGGAGAAATAAATGGTAAAAGAATAGTAATTAGCGTTATGGATGCTAATTTTATGATGGGTAGCATGGGTTCAACAGTTGGAGAAGTTATTACCTCTAGTATTGAAGCAGCAATTAAAGAAAAATTGCCACTTGTAATATTTACTGCATCTGGCGGAGCAAGAATGCAAGAAGGAATTGTTTCACTTATGCAAATGGCAAAAACTTCAAGTGGATTAAGTAGACTAGATGAAGCTGGATTACTGTACATAGTGGTACTTACTGACCCAACGACAGGAGGAGTTACGGCAAGTTTTGCTTCCTTAGGAGATATAATTTTAGCAGAAGCAGGCAGCCTGATAGGTTTTGCAGGACCAAGAGTAATAGAACAAACAATGAAACAAAAATTACCTCAAAATTTTCAATCTGCAGAATTCTTATTAGAACATGGATTTATTGACAAAATTGTACATAGAAAAGATATGAAACAAACATTAACACAAATATTGAATATGCATTAGGGACGGTCCTTTTTGTTCAAAAATTAACAAAAGGGACAGACCTGAAGTTATTATAGAAGTGATAGGAATATTCCGAATGTTAAATTATTATAGAAATGATAGGAATGTTCCGAACGTTAAATTATTATAGAAGTGATAGGGGTGTCCCTAACGTTCAAAAATGAACAAAAAGGACCGTCCCCAAGGAGGCGATATTTATGAAGGCGTGGGATAAGGTTCAATTGGCAAGAATATTGAAAAGGCCAACCAGCTTAGATTACATACAAAATATATGTGATGAATTTGTAGAATTTCATGGAGATAGGTATTTTGGTGATGATAAATCGATAGTAGCTGGAATAGGGAAAATAGACAAATATGTTGTAACAATTATTGGAGAGCAAAGAGGAAGAACAACGAAAGAAAATATTGAAAGAAATTTTGGTATGCCGAATCCAGAAGGATATAGAAAAGCACTAAGATTAATGAAGCAAGCGGAAAAATTCAAGCGACCAGTTATAACTTTTATAGATACCAAAGGAGCATATCCAGGAATTGGAGCTGAAGAAAGAGGGCAAGGAGAAGCAATTGCTAAAAATCTTTTAGAAATGTCAAGGCTAAAGGTGCCAATAATATGTATTGTAATTGGAGAGGGTTCAAGCGGAGGCGCACTTGCTATTGGAGTAGGAGATAAAATAATTATGCTGGAAAATGCAATATATTCAGTATTATCACCAGAAGGATTTGGCTCTATATTATGGAAAGATTCCAGTAAAGCTCCGGAAGCAGCTGAAGTAATGAAATTGACTGCAACAGATTTAAAAAGCTTAAATATTATTGATAAAATTCTAAAAGAACCTGAGGGTGGTGCACAAAATGACTTGGACAGCATGTCGAAAAAAATAAAGGATGAAATAGTATCGAGTTTAAATAAGTTATCTAAATTAAAGGTTGAAAACTTATTGGAATTAAGATACAATAAATATAGGAAAATGTAATTGTAGAAAAAGATTAGGAGGAAAATGAATATGATTTTAAAAGGGAAAAAAATATTAATAATGGGACTTAGAAATAAATGGTCTATAGCATGGGGAGCGGCACAAGCGGCTTACGACCAAGGAGCACAAATTATATTTACATATAGCTCAATGGAAGGGAAAGAAAAGTTAGAGCACTTAATTGCAGAAATTCCAAATTCAACAATGTATCCATGCGACGTTGATGAAGATAGTAAAATAGAAAAAGTTTTTAAAACCATAAAAAAAGAACATGGAAATATTGATGGAATCTTACATAGCATTGCACATGCCAACGCAGAAGATTTAAAAAATGATTTCATTAATACAACAAGAGAAGGGTTTAGCCACGCTAATGATATTTCTGCGTATTCGCTTGTAGCTGTATGTAGATATGCAAAAGAAATATTGAATCCAGGTAGCTCTGTTGTATCACTTACATATATAGGTTCAGAAAAAGTTTTGGCAAACTATAATGTTATGGGAGTTGCAAAAGCAGCATTAGAATGCAGCATAAGGTATTTAGCTGACAACTTGGGAAAAGACGATATACGAATTAATGCAGTATCAGCAGGACCAATAAAAACATTGTCAGCAAAAGGAATAAAAGATTTCAGCAGTATGCAAACAGCAGTAGCAGAAAAAGCACCACTTAAGAGAAACGTTACAGCTTACGAAGTGGGAAATGTAGTAGCATTTTTAATGAGCAATATGAGTGCAAGCATAACTGGCGAAGTAATTCATGCAGATAATGGCTTTTCAATAATGGGGATTTAACTAGTAACAAATTTAAAAAAATTTTAAAAAAAATTGAAAAAAGCATGATAATAATATATAATAGTTTCAAACAAATTGAAACGGAGAGAAACATGTTATGAACATAAGAAGAAATAAAGAAAAAGGAATTACACTAATAGCTTTAATTATAACAGTTATAGTTCTGTTAATTTTAGCAGGAGTAGCGATATTCGCAATAACAGGAAACAATGGATTAATTGAAAAAGTACAAAGTTCAGTGAATGAAAGTAATGCAAAAGCATATAAAGAACAAGTAGACATGGATATATCAGATTCTCAAATACAATTTTGGCAGACTAACAAAGAAAGTGTAACATCTCCAACAGATCTTAACTTTCAATCGATGCTGACAGAAAAAGGATATACAGTAACAGATAATGGAGATGGAACATTAACAGTAGAAAAAGACGGAGGAAAAGTAATAATAAATGCGGATTTCACTACAACAGTAGAAGGAGTGCCAACAAAACAGCAAGAAATAAGTTTGGGAAAAACAGATGGAAGCTGGAATGGAACAGTGAATACACCAATTCTATCATCTGGAATGACAGCAGTAGCATGGGATGTGAATAATGATGAAATAACACCGAATACACAAAACGAGTGGTATAATTATGTGGCACAAGTAGGTCCAACAGATAATGGAGGAACAAGCAAGTGGGCAAATGTAAAAACAACTAATGGAAGTTATTTAGTATGGATACCAAGGTACGAATACAAAATAACAAGTGGAGAATATGGAGTAGGGCTAGCATTATTCCAAGCAGGAACAATAGATGTAAAGTTTATACCAGTAACACAAACAACAGCAGATAGTGGATATAAAATACCTCCAGCATTTACAAATAATCCAGATAATGGAGGATGGGATAAGGAATTAGCAGGATTTTGGATAAGCAAATACGAAGCAAGCAATGATGGAAATAATAATTTAAAAGTAATACCAGATGCGGTGGCGTGGTGTAGCATAGGGACGGACGACATATTTACAATATGCCAGAAATTCAGTACAGATAATAACTTAACAGGAATGGACAGTCATATGATGAAGAACAGTGAATGGGGAGCATTAGCATATTTAACGCAAAGTCAGTACGGAAGGAATGGAACGGGAGTAACAGTAAATAATTATGCTGTAAACTGGATATCAAAAACAGGATATGCAGGAGGAAGTGTATCAGCAACACAAGATACAACGGGAGATAGTTCATACTTATATAATACAACGCAAGGGGTACTTGCAAGCACCACAGGAAATATTACAGGAGTATATGATACAAGTGGATGTCAAATGGAATATGTAGCAGCATATGTAGATAATGGAGATCCAAGTTTAATTGCCTGTTGTTCGAAATTAATAAATGCAGCAGCAAAATACAAAGATATATACGCAGTAGGAGTTACGGATTCAAGTACAGATAATTTCATGGCGACATCGAGCAAATATGGGGATGCATTGTACGAGACAATGAATTGGTTTAATGTTGGTGGTTGTTTTCCGAGAGCAGACTGTGCATCATTAGTACGCCGGCGTTGGTAACTTTGGGCTTTTCGCATATGGATATAGTTCTCGGTGGTGTTAATGGTGGTTGCAGTTTTCGTGTTGTAAATGTCTCACTTTGATACTAAATTTTAGATGTGTTAGATAATAGGTAGTATTTATAAATATAATAAATACTACCTTTTTTTTAAGTGGTAATACTTGAAAAAAATAAAAATCTATCATATAATAAAGCAAAATCAAATCTTGTAGAAGGAGGTCATGTTTGTTGGGAAAGGACAATTCAGATGAAAACATATTAATACCAAATGTACAGGATGAGCAAGAAGAAATTATAGAAACAACATTAAGACCAAAAACATTAAAAGAATATATTGGACAAGTTAAAGTAAAAGAAAGCATAAAAATATATATTGAAGCAGCAAAAAAAAGAAATGAGCCATTAGACCATACATTATTGTATGGACCTCCTGGACTTGGGAAAACTACATTAGCAAATATAATTGCTAATGAAATGAATTCAAGCATAAGAATTACATCTGGTCCAGCAATAGAAAAACCAGGAGATTTAGCGGCTCTTTTAACAAACTTATCTGAAAACGATGTGCTTTTTATAGATGAAATACATAGATTAAACAAAAGTGTAGAAGAAATTTTATACCCAGCATTAGAGGATTATAACTTGGATATAATTATTGGGAAAGGACCAAGTGCAAGGTCAATTAGAATAGATTTACCCAAATTTACTTTAATTGGGGCAACAACAAAAATTGGTTCATTAACAACACCCCTAAGAGACAGATTTGGGATAGTAAGCAGATTAGAATTATATAGTATAGATGAACTAGAAACCATAGTAGAAAGATCCTCCTCAATAATGAATATTTCTATAAACAAGGAAGGGACAAACGAAATAGGCAGGCGTTCAAGAGGGACACCAAGGATTGCAAACAGGCTATTAAAAAGGGTTAGAGATTATGCACTTGTTTTAGGTGATGGAAATATAAATAAAGAAATAACCGAAATTGCGTTAAATAAGCTTGAAATAGATGAATTAGGCTTAGATGAAGTAGATAGAAAAATGCTAAAAAGCATAATAACAAATTATGGTGGAGGTCCAGTAGGGCTAGACACAATTGCAGCAACCATAGGAGAAGAAGCAGAAACAATAGAAGATGTATATGAACCATATTTGATGCAATTAGGCTTTTTAAATAGAACTTCAAGAGGAAGAGTAGTAACACTTAATGCGTATCAACATTTGGGGTTAGAACACTCAGAGTAGCACGAGTGGTGGTAGTATATTATTTTTAGGAGGATACGAGTGGGAATCACTTGGAGGAGCCTAAAAATAATATACTACCACCACGGAAGCGAGCTATTGAAAGGACCAGCCAATGAAAAGAAAACACATTATAAACACATTACTAATCATAATACTAATTTTATTTTTCGCTTCAGTAATATTAATTAGACCAGTTAAAAGCCTAGATGAACTTTGGAATTATAGTTTTGCAAAAAACATAGCAAATGGATTGGTGCCATATAAAGATTTTAATATGGTACAAACTCCGTTATTTGCATTTATATGCGGGGTATTTTTAAAAATTACAAATGAACTAATTACAATGAGAATATTAGCAATTATACTAAATACAGGAATAATAATTTTAATGTATAAAATATTAAAAACATTAAAAGTAAACTCATATATAGCATATATATGCTTGGCAGGTATAATCTGGTTGATGAAAGACTATGTTACTATAGACTATAATTTTTTTGTAGTATTATTTGCTTTAATAATTGTGTTATTGGAATTGAAGAAAGATTCATGCCGTCCGCCTCTACATGGTGAAATGCAAAGATTGTTAAATTTGAATTTTAGGGTAGACTTATTTATAGGAATTTTAGCGGGGTTAGCAATTATAACAAAACAAACTACTGGATTAGCAATAGCATTTGTTGCAGTAGGATATAAAGTTTTAACGATTCGAAACCTAGAACAATTTAAAACATTTTTAAAAATATTTGCAATTAGAATGTTAGGGGTAATAATACCAATTTTAATTTTGTTAATATATTTAGTTTTAAACAATGCAATGGCTGATTTTGTGGACTACACAATTTCTGGTATAAGTACATTTACAAATAAAATTTCATATACAAATTTATTTGTGGATGGTAATATTTTGTATAAAACATTAAGTGTCGGAGTACCAATCGTAATGATTGCATTATTTTTGAAAGGATTGATTACAAAGGATAATAATTCACTATTACTTGCTTTATATGGGGCTGCTGGATTTATTGTAGTATTTCCAATTGCCGACGATCAACATTTTCTTGTAAGCATATTAATAACATTACTTGGATTTATTTATTTAATAAAATGTCTTCTCGAATATGTTAGATTTATAAAAATAAAACAGTATACTGTGGAAGCAGTTACATATATATCAATCATTATAGCTATTTTTGTTGGAGCAATGTCAGTGTACAATTTATCAAAATATGTAGGCCAAATTAAAAACGAAGGCAATCAAACAATAAATCATTATAAATACGTACCAATAAGCGAAGGACTTTCTAAAGATGTAATAAATATAATAAATTATATAAAAAATCAAGAACAAGAAGTTTATATAATTGATTCACAAGCCATTATATATAGAATACCAATGGATACATATTATAAAAATTATGATATGCTGTTGAATGGAAATTTAGGCAGTGGTGGTGCGGAAAAACAAATTGCTGATTTAAAAAATAAAGAAAATATTTTAGTTTTAATAAAACCAAATGGATATAATTGGCAACTCCCAATGGAGATAATTAATTATGTAAAAACTAATATGAATAAGATTGGAACAATAGATTTGTTTGACATATATAGTAAGTAGAGTTTCCAGATACGAAATATTTGATATAATAAGTGTGTAGATTACCCCAAGAGCGGGCTATTACAGTTGATTTCTATATGAAAGGATTAGATAAAAATGAAAAAAATATCCATGGTAATACCAATGTATTATGAAGAAGAAGTAGCAAACGAATGTTATAAAAGAGTTAAGAAAAATTTATTGGAATTAAAAAACTACGAACACGAAATAATTTTTATTAACGATGGAAGCAAGGACAAAACTTTAGATATTTTAGAAGAAATAGCAAAAAAAGATAATAACGTAAAAGTAATTTCCTTTTCTAGAAATTTTGGACATCAGGCAGCGGTAACATCTGGATTAAAGCATACTTCAGGAGACTTAAGTATTATTATGGATGCAGACATGCAAGACCCACCAGAAGTAATAAAAGATATGATAAAATTATGGGAAGAGGGAAATGAAGTTATATATGCTAAAAGAAAAAGAAGAGAAGGCGAATCTGAATTTAAATTGTATACAGCGAAAGTGTTTTACAAAATATTAAATGGATTATCGGATGTAGAAATTCCTAGAGATACAGGGGATTTTAGATTA
Organism: Oscillospiraceae bacterium; assembly: GCA_009778695.1. Classification (GTDB taxonomy): domain Bacteria; phylum Bacillota; class Clostridia; order TANB77; family CAG-508; genus WRFS01. Next base: position 10,381 of record WRFS01000024.1, on the reverse strand, counting down.
GCAGATAGAAAAGTTGTAGATGTAATTAATCAGCTAGGAGAACACAATAAATTCTTAAGAGGTTTATTTAGTTGGGTAGGATTTAAACAAGTTCCATTTGAATATGAAAGAAAAGAGAGAGTTGGAGGGAAAACAAAATATTCGCTTAGTAAAATGATGAAACTTGCTATAGATGGAATAATTAGCTTCTCTACCAAACCATTAAGGATAATAGGTGGAATAGGATTGCTTTCTATTTTAATATCAATCATTATTTTGATTTATTCCATTGTTTCTTATATATTCAAATTGAACGACTTAACTAGTGGATGGACATCGATTATGGTTGCAGTTACATTTTTTGCTGGAGTACAACTTACTTCCCTTTGGCTGATGTCTGAATATATTGCACGTATATATGATGAATCGAAAGGAAGACCTGAGTATATTATAGATAAGAAGATAAATATGGAGTAGCTTTCGTGTGTAACGTGTGTGTTTTTCAAAAAGAGTCCGACAGCCCTTTGAGGCACACGGATTACTCCTTGTCTTGGAGGGGCTTTTTGAAAAATACACACGTTACACACGAAAGCGGGCTACTGTATGGCAGACATATATGAAAGGAATGAAAAGTTGAAACTATCTAAGAAAGAACTAATAACATTTATAATAATTTTTGCATTTTCATTAATTATATTTTGTCAATTTTTAACAGGACATAATTCAACAGATAATTATGTAATAATGGAAAATGGATATCATACATATGCACTAAATTGGTCTCTTGTGGGTGGAAGAGTGTTCATGTGTGTTATCTGTTTAATTGCAGGAGTGTTTAATATACCTAATACTGTGTTTGTTGTTTCAACGTTAGTAATTGGACTGTTTATATCATGTATTGCAGTAATAGTATTGAAAAATATAGTTTTAAAATATAAGCCTGCAAAAAACAAATATCACGAATGGTTGGTTTTGTTAATTTCATTTGTTACAATATTTAATTTTATGTATTTAGAGGATATGTATTTTGCTGAATGTATAGTAATGTCATTGAGTATTTTATTATATATGTTGGCTGCAAAAAGGCTAGTATATGGAGGAAAACATAGTGTATTAAAAAGCTTAGGACTATTTATTTTAGCAGTATTTTCATATCAAGGAACTGTAGGAATTTTCTTTGCATTAGTAGTTTTATTTTCTATAATAAAAAGTGTAGGAGAAAGTTCCACATCTGACAAAACATCTTTTGGTTCAAACAAAAATAGATTTTATCCTTACATAAGTAATGTCATAAAAGGCATTGCAATAATGGGTATTGGAATATTAGTAAATATTTTTCAAGTTAAACTCACGAACTTTTTATTAAATACTGTTCAAGGTAGAGTTGGAACGATTAGCCAAATACCTCAAAATATTGCTTTTATAATAAGGAATATTTCAGAAATATTAAAAAATACTTGCGATTTGTTTCCAAAATGGTTATTTATAATATTTTTAATATGTGTAGTATTAGTTGCCTTATTTTACTTTATTAAAAATAAGGTGGCGAAAAAGCAAATTTTATTATTATTTACTATAATAATTATAACTATACTAAGTAGCTTTATATTATTTGTAATGACAACATCATCTTTTTATGGAGGAAGGATGCACTTTTGTATAGGTGCCGTATTTGGAATTGTCCTTATATTTTTATATTGTAACACAAATACTTTTGACACTAAATTTAAGTATATTATTGTGACAATGTTATCATGTTATTTTGTTGTTACAATGTGTATGTATGTGTACTTTATGTATCAACATAAACTTATAAATGAGTTAGAGCGTACAGAAGTTTTAAAAATAAATGATTATATAGAACAATACGAAAAGGAAAACAATACAACGATAGAAAGTGTAATCATATATTATGTGCCCGCTGAGACTGATAAAGCATATAGAGATAATGAGATATTTAAAAACACTTATAACATGGAGGGAACAAAAGCATATTGGGATGTTATATATGTAATTAATTATTATACTGGCAGAAATTTAAAACAAATTGGAGCACAAATATTGGATAGTAGTATTTTTCCGGAAGGATATGAGTGTGATGGAAATATATTATATATTAACGCATATATGAATTAGTATATTAGGAGGGTTATTATGAAATTATTATTACATACCTGTTGTGCACCTTGTAGTGTATACGTGATTAAATATTTAAGAGAAAGCAACGTAGAACCTACTTTATATTGGTATAATCCAAATATACATCCATATACCGAGTACAAAAATAGAAAAGAAACCTTGGAAAAATATGCTGAAATGATAGGGATAAAAGCAATATTTCAAGATGAATATGGATTAAAGGAATTTATAAAAAATACAGTAAACGATATAGAAAACAGATGTGTAAATTATTGTTACAGAATAAGACTGGAAAGTACAGTAAAATACGCAAAAGAAAATGGGTATGATGCTTTTTCAACCACTCTTTTAGTAAGTATTTATCAAAAACATGATGAAATTAAGAAAATTGCAGAAGAATTATCAAAAAAATATGGAATAAAATTTTTTTACCACGATTTTAGAGATGGATATCGAGAGGGACAAGCTAAAGCAAGAGAACTTGGATTATATATGCAAAAATATTGTGGTTGTGTATATTCAGAGGAAGAGAGATATTTGAAAAAATGAATATAATTAATGGAATTTCAATTGTACTAGTAATAATATTTATAGTTATAATAATATTTAAACCGAAAAATGAAGTTAAAAGTGAAAATAAAATAGAGGTATTTATAGAAAAAAATAGTAAAGTTATATTTTTTATAATACTTGTTTTTGCAATACTTTTAAGAATTGTATTATTGCAGGATATTCCAGTAGGGGTTAATGTAGATGAAGCAGGGATAGCATATGATGCAAGTTCTATGGCGAATTATGGCGTAGATAGGGACTTAAATAAAAATCCAGTGTATCTAATTAACTATGGAGATGGGCAAAATGTTTTATACACATATGTAACTTCTTTATTTATAAAAATATTTGGGTATAGTGTATTTATTTTAAGATTACCAGCAGTTTTATTTTCAATTGGGGGAATTGTTGCGGCATATTTCTTAGTAAAAGAACATAGAGGTAAAACGATGGGGCTACTTTTTATGTTCATAATTACAATGGTACCTTGGGAGATAATGAAGGCAAGGTGGGGATTAGAAAGTAATTTATTATCACCAATGTTTATAATATCAATATTTCTTCTTTCTAAAGCTGTTAAAAAGCAGAAAGGCAGATACTTTTTATTATCAGGAATTAGCTTTGGAATAACATTATATGCGTATGCAGTGTCGTATGTGATATTGCCTATATTCTTACTAATGGCCTTTATATATTTGAAATTTAAAAAAGAAATAAACTTTAAACAAATTATATTCTTTGGGACAGGTATAATATTTTTTGCCATACCGTTGATATTATTGCTTTTAATAAATAATAATATAATACATGAAATAAAAACAAACTTTATAACCATACCAAAATTGCCAGCATATAGGCAAGGGGAAGTAAGTTTAGGTAATATAAAATATAATTTATTTAGTATATGGTCTATATTTTATAGAGATAACTTGCCATATAATTCATTGCCTGATTTTGGCACAGTATATATGTTTTCGTTTGCCATACTTTTTGGGGGAATATTTATATTTATCAAAAAAATTAATGATGGTAAAAATTTAAAAGAGATATTTTCGAACATTAACAAAGTAGATGTTTTTATGTTGTTTGCACTTATATCTTCCATTATCTGTGGTTTACTAATATATGCACCTAATATAAATAAAATAAATGCGGTATATATTCCACTGATATACTTTATTTCATTAACTATATATTATATATTGCGAAATAGGAAAAAAATCTTTTTAATAATTATTATTATGTACATTATATTTTTTACAATGTTTTGTATGAAATATTTTTCGCAAAAAAATCCCAATATACTTTTTGATAATTCTACAACGCAGGTAACTGAGTATGTTGACAATAAATTTTCAGATACAAGCAGAAAAATATATTTTGATAAAATGGCGGTATTTAGACAACCATACATATATACACTTTTAGCAAATAAAATATCACCTTATGAATTTGCAAGTGCAACGCCAAATACATGGTCGCCTGTTATAAGTTATGGAAGATATAATTTCTATGAGAATAGCGATAATATAAATGAACTAGTTCAAGATGAAAATGCAATATATATAATACTAAAAAGTGATTACATGAAATTAAACATTCAAAATGAAAATAATAATATAGATGAATTTATGGATTATTATATAATATATAAATAGAAATTAATGGAGGGCATATGGAAAAATTAGTGTTAATTGATGGAAACAGCATATTAAACAGGGCATTTTATGGAATAATGGCAAGCAAAATGCTTAGTACACCTGATGGAACGCCTACAAACGCTGTTTATGGATTTTTAGCTATAATGTTTAAATTATTAGAAGACATACATCCAGAATATGTTACTGTGGCATTTGATGTTAAGGCTAAAACAAAACGTCATCTAATGTACGAAGGTTATAAGGCAACAAGAAAAGGTATGCCAGATGAATTAGCATGCCAAATGCCAATAATAAAGGAAATTCTTAAGAGCATGAATATTGAAGTCATAGAAAAAGAAGGTTACGAAGCAGATGATGTGCTAGGAACTTTGGCAAAAACAGGGGCGAAAGAAAACTTAGATGTTACAATATTAACTGGAGATAGAGATGCTTTTCAATTAGCTCAAGAAAATATAACAATTAGAATTCCAAGAACAAAAATGGGACAAACAGAGGTTGAAGATTTTGATTTCAGCAAGATAATGGAACAATATGGCGTTGAGCCAAAGCAATTAATAGATGTAAAGGGACTTATGGGAGATGCATCGGACAATATTCCTGGAATTCAAGGAATTGGAGAGAAAACAGCATTACAACTTATAAAAGATTATGGAAGCATAGAAGAGTTATATAATAAATTACCAGAAAATCCTAAGATTACAGGTAAACTAAGAGAAAAGTTAGAAAGTGGTAAAGATAGTGCGTTTATGTCTAAAGAATTAGGCACAATAGATATAAATGTAGAAATAGATAGAAACATAGAGGACTTAAAAACAAAAGACTGGAATAAGGATGAAGTATATAGCATTTTTAAACGATTGAAATTTAACAGATACATTGAAAGATTTAACTTAAGCTGTGAATCAAATGATGGGAATAAAGAAATAAGTATTATTGTGGAAAAAGCAGAAAACATTGAATCAATAGTGGCGGATATTGAAAAAAATAAAAGAGTATTTATATATTTTGATACAGTTGAAGATAACAACCCTGAATTAATAATAAATAAAAAAATTAATGCTGTATATATGTACAGCGAGACGGAGTCTAAGGCGTATTGGATTTCTATTCTGCACACGGTCGTGGACGAAATTAATGTAGGGGAGAACAATGTTCGTCCAGAACCATCAGATTTTAATGCCATTAAACGTATCCTCGAAAACCCGCAAATCCTCAAAATAGGCTATAAGCTAAAAGAAAACTACATCATATTAAAAGAACAAGGCATTGAGGCTAAAAACATGATGTTTGATGTAGGTGTGGCGGGTTATATATTAAATTCAACTTCAAATAATTATAATATAACAAACTTAATGGAAATATACTTAAATATAGATATAAATGATAATTCTACTAAACACGAAAATACTAATGTACAAATGAACTTATTCAACATGGCTGAAATTGATAAAAACGAAAGCAATTCAAGTCAAAAACCCGATGAAACAAAAGGAGTGTATGCGTTTGGCATATATAGTTTATATAAGGTTTTAACTGAAAAGCTAATAGAAACATCACAAATAGATTTGCTTAATAATATAGAAATGCCATTATTAGAAGTATTGGCGGAGATGCAATACAATGGAATTTATGTGGATAAGGAAGAATTAGAAAAATTTGGAGCTAAGCTTCAAGTGAGGATTGATGAATTAACTGTTGGAATTTATAAAATGTGTGGAGAAGAATTTAATTTAAACTCACCAAAACAATTGGGAGAGGTGCTATTTGAAAAACTAAAACTTCCAACTAAAAAGAAAACAAAAACTGGGTATTCAACGGATGTAGATGTACTAGAAAAACTATCAAAAGAGCATTCAGTTATAGAATTAATTTTGGAATATAGGCAATTAATGAAGCTAAAATCGACCTATGTTATTGGATTAATTCCATATATTAATCCAAGGACAAAAAGGATACATTCAGTGTTTCATCAAACAGTAACTTCAACAGGAAGAATAAGTAGTAGTGATCCAAATCTTCAAAATATACCGACAAGGGTAGAGTTGGGGAAACAATTGAGGAAAGCTTTTAAAGCGGACGAAGGTAGCATATTTGTAAATGCAGATTATTCACAAATTGAACTTAGAATTTTAGCTCATATTGCTGACGATAAAACAATGAAATCAGCATTTGAAAATGATGAAGATATTCATAAGCAAGTTGCATCATATGTTTTGAAAATACCAATGGAGCAAGTAACAAAGGAGCAAAGAGGTCAAGCGAAGGCTGTTAACTTTGGCATTGTTTATGGAATAAGCGACTTTGGTTTAAGTGAGCAACTTAAGATTTCAAAGAAAAGTGCTAAAGAATATATAGAGCAATATCTTGAAAAGTACAATGGAATAAAGCAATTTATGGCAGATGTAGTTGAAAAAACAAAAGCAAATGGATATGTTGAAACATTGTTTAACAGAAGAAGACCTGTACCCGAGCTTAACTCAAATTCTTATGTAGTGCGTCAATTTGGTGAAAGGGTAGCAATGAACACGCCAATTCAAGGAACCGCAGCAGATATAATGAAAATTGCTATGATAAACATATATAAGGAGCTTAAAAAAGCTGGGTTAAAAGCAAAAATAGTGTTGCAAGTTCATGATGAAATTATGGTAGAAACACCTGAATCTGAGATAGAAGCGGTTAAGCAAATTATTGTAAAAGAAATGGAAAATGCCGCAAACTTGAGTGTAAGATTGAAAGTAGATTTAGAGCAAGGCACAAGCTGGTACGATGCGAAATAAACAATTTTTTTATTAGAAAAAGAAAGGAATTATTTTGCTTAATAAAAAAATAAAAATAATTTTAATCATAGCAATAATTTTATCGATAATCTTTTCACTATTTTATGTGGTTAAAATTCAAGATCGAATCGAAAGAATCTTTTATAAAATTGGCTATGTAAATTATGTAGAGCAGTACTCAAATGAGTATGGAGTAGACAAGTATTTGATATATGCTTTAATAAATTCAGAAAGTCATTTTAATGAAAAAGCTGTATCTCATAAGGGAGCAACTGGATTAATGCAGTTAATGTTGGCAACAGCGAGAGAAGTAGATAGTGGAGTTACAGAAGATGATTTACTAGATCCGCGGAACCAATATAAAAGTTGGAATAGAATATTTGGCAAAGTTGATAAATAGATATAATGGCAACTACATTCTGGCTATTGCAGCATATAATGCAGGGATTGGGAATGTAGATAAATGGCTTGAACAGGGCATTATTGTGGAAGATGCCAGCAATATAGAAAACATTCCGTTTAAGGAAACTAATATGTATGTAAGAAAGATAATACGTGATTATGGGATTTATGAGAGATTGTATGGGTAGTATTAGTCATATAACAAATTTTTGACCAGTTAACACTTTTCAGTAAAGTAGCTTGTGGTGGTTAGTATATGCTTTTAAAAAAGCGTACGACAGCCCATTGAGGCCCATGGAGTCCCGCGGAGGCTTGGAGTAGTTTTTTTAAAAGCATATACTAATCACCACAAGCGGACGGGTTAGTCGAAAGTGTTTACAAGTAACAATGTATAGTTATCGTAAACTATCAAACCTATTCTTCAACCCAGTATTACGTGTCTTTGTGTGAACGTTACCAATCATATAATTAATAATATTATTTCCACCTACAATTATAAGCAACTTTTTTGCCCTTGTAATCGCTGTGTACAATAGATTTCGAGTAAGAAGCATAGGAATTATTTGAGATGGGATTACAAGTATAACAACATCAAATTCACTTCCTTGTGCTTTGTGAATTGTAATAGCATAAGCAAGTTCTAACTGTTCTAATTCGTTAAAATTATACCAAGCCTCTTTTTCATCATCAAACATTATCTTAAGCATTTTCTCTTTATCATCAATACACTCTATTAAACCAAACTCACCATTGAAAATGCCTTCCCCATGTTCTCCTTTTCTGGTCCAGCTAATATCATAATTATTTTTTATTTGCATTACTCTATCGTTTTCTCTAAAAATTGTTTCACCATAATGTCGTTCTTTTTTTCTTGAACTTGCCGTATTTATATGCTTTTGCAACTGATTGTTCAATTCTTTTGTGCCCAAATTCCCTTTTTTACTAGGGGTTATTACTTGAATATTATTTAAAAAATCAAAATCACCATATCTTTTTAATCTACCAGTAGATAAGCTTATTGCATTTTCTAGTATTTTGGCTGGATTTGTTTCATTTATATGAAATAAATCAGTATCCTGACCTCCAATCTCTGAGGTCTGAATTCCATTTCCATTATTTACATTATGTGCATTTGTGACTATTTTGCTTTTGGCTGCTTGGCGGAAAATTACATTTAAACGGACTGTTGGGATTGCCTCTGACTGAATTAAATCTTTTAACACACATCCTGGACCAACTGATGGCAATTGGTCTATATCTCCTACTAAAATTAGTTTTGTTGTATTATATATACCTTTTAATATGTAATTCATTAAAAAAACATCTACCATCGACATCTCATCGATAATAATTACATCACCATCAATTGGTGCAACATATTTGTCAATGCTTGCTAATCTATCTTCATCGAATTTACCAATTTCTAATAATCTATGTATTGTTTTGGCCTCTTTACCTGTTGTTTCCGCCATTCGTTTTGCTGCTCTGCCAGTTGGTGCACACAAAACTATTTTTTTCTTATTATTTTCAAATAATTCAATTATTGTTTTTATTATGGTAGTTTTGCCTGTTCCTGGGCCACCAGTGATAATGATTACATTGTTTTCATTCACTATTTTTAGGGCTTCTAACTGCATTTCTGAAAGTTGAATAGTATTATGTTGTTCAACATTTTTTAATGCGGCTTCAAAATTAGGAATTTTTTTTGCATTATTAGAATTTAATAACGCAATTATTTTATCGCTTATATTTTTTTCAGCTTTGTAAAAAGCATAAAGAAACACCCAAGTTATTTCATCTATTTCTTCAATTATTATTTCACCATTTGCCTTGCAATTAATTAAGGCATTTTCAATATTTTCTTCATCTACTTGCAAAAGTTCAACTGCGAACTGAACTAGGTTTTCTTTTATTACGCAAGTATGTCCATTATAGCTAGATAAAAGTAGCCCGTATTTTATACCGCTTTCCAGTCTTTTATCAAAGCTTGTACTAATGCCAATTGACATTGCCATTTTATCTATTTGTTTGAAATCTATTCCATAAACTATGTCTATTAATATATATGGATTATTTTCAATTTTTGCAATAGCGTCTATCCCAAGTTCTTTATATACTCTATTTGCATTGTTGGCACCTATTCCAAAGCGTTCTAAAAAGCTAACTATTTGCCATAAATCCCATTTTTCATTAAACTCTTGACCAATTTCGATTGCTTTATTCATTGAAATACCTTTTAGTTGTGCTAATCTTTCTGGTTCGGTCTTTAAAATAATTATTGTTTCTTCTCCAAATTTTTCAACAATTCTGTTTGCGGTAGCAGGTCCAACACCTTTTATAAGCCCGCTACCGAGGTATAGTTTTAGGCCTTCTGTTCCTTCTGGCATAATTTTTTCAAAAGTTTCTACTTTGAATTGTTCACCATATTCTTTATGTATAACCATTTTACCATAGATTTTAAGGCTTTCACCTGCATTAATAAATGGCAAGTATCCAACTATGGTAATATCCCCAAGTTCTTTTGTTTGAAATTCGCATATGGTATATCCATTTGTTTCGTTATGATAAATTATGTCTGTTACTTGTCCACTTATTTCTTCCATTTAATGCTCCTTTTACCAATATTTAATAAAATAGATTATATAATATAATTTTATAATTGTCTAGCGAACAGAGCGAAAATTAATTGTTACCAGTTAATGGTTTAGCATAAAACTTCCGCCTCATCAAGTATGTGGTTCCCGTAAAAAATCAATTAAAATAGTCCGCTCCCGGTGTATGTATATCTTTTTAAAAAACTCCCTCCAAGCCTCCGAAGACTCCATGGGCCTCAAAGGGCTGTCGGGCAGTTTTTTAAAAAGATATACATAC
>WRFS01000023.1 GCA_009778695.1 Oscillospiraceae bacterium | reverse complement strand
TCAATAGTTTTATCAAATGCCCCTGGTCTCGGACGAACGATGTTCGCCCCTACAATTATCTCGTTTTTCAATAGTTTTATCAAATGCCCCTGGTCTCGGACGAACGATGTTCGCCCCTACAATCATTATTACATAAATCTTGTTGGGAGTTGCTTTCCTCCAAGTAGGTGATAATGTATGTGTGGCACTACTTGCCCACCTTCTTTTCCGCAGTTTACTACTACTCTAAATCCTCTTTCTAGAATTCCTTTTTGTTCAGCTATTTTATTTGCAACCAAATATATTTTGCCTATTAAATTAGTATCTTCCTCTTTTAATTCAACCAAAGATGTAATGTGCTTTTTAGGCACAATCAATGTATGAATTGGTGCAACTGGGTTTATGTCTTCAAATGCTATTATTTCCTCATCTTCATACACTATTTCTGAAGGAATTTCTTTCTTAATTATTTTACAAAAAATACAATCTTCCATAACATTCCTCTCCTTAATATATTAGTCCACCATAGGGGTTGGTATATATTTTTAAATTATATATTAATTCCCACTAAAGCCATTGCAACTGCATAATCCCTAGAATGTGAAAGGCTTAATTCTATATAATCGATATTATATCCTTTTTTTAATAAATTTACAATTGGTTTTCCATCTTCTAAATTTACAATTTCAATATCCTTCCAAGAAACTTCATATTTATCAGCCAACAATTGACTTAACGCCTTAAATACTGCTTCTTTGGCTGCAAATCTGGCAGAATAATGCTGATATTTTGCATTTTTCTTACTTTCACAATATTCTATTTCTTTTTTTGTATAAATCTTATTTAAAAAATTATCTCCATTTTCTTCTATGGATGATTTTATTCTGTCTATTTCTATTATGTCTGTTCCACAAAATATTTTCATTATTCCCTCTCCTTTTTACTTGTTTTAATATAATTAGATAAAATGCTAGGAAAGCTAGCAAAAAATCTTGAAACTATACACATAGTATGTTGAAAGATTTTTTGCGACGCTTGACAACGCAGTTTGCTAATTATATTAAAACTAAGCCTGCATATCTTGCCATTAGCCTCTTATGTCCTGATTTATCAAAATTAATATCCAATTTATAATCGTTTCCTTCTTCTTCAATTTTCATAATTTTGCCTTCACCAAATTTTTTATGATACACTTTTTGACCAACCTTGTATATTGATAAATCAATCTCAAAATTTGCTTTTGCTAAGTTGTTTAAAAAGCTTTCTGCACTCCTAAAGGCATATGGTGATTTTGCTTTATTCGCTGAATATTCCCACTTATACGGGCTGTCCTTAAAACCTTCTTTTCCGTGTGCCGTATGGTTCAGGACGAACGATGTTCGCCCCTACATTTGTTTTCTGACTTCCGTTCTCCGATTTCCATTTCTATTCCTTCAATTAAATCTGCTGGCATTTCTTTTATGAATCTGGAAATAGGGTTGTATGTTGTTGAACCAAACACAGACCTTTGCACAGCACATGTGAAAAATAAATTTTCTTTTGCTCTTGTAATCCCTACATAGCAAAGTCTTCTTTCTTCTTCTAGTTCTTTTTCTTCTCCAATCGACCTATATCCTGGAAAAACTCCTTCTTCCATTCCTACCATAAATATTACTGGGTATTCCAACCCCTTTGCACTATGTAAAGTCATTAGTGTTACGGCATCTTCGCCTTCGTTCAAACCATCTATATCGTTAGAAAGCGTTATACTTTCTAAGAAACTTTGTAATGAATTCTCAGCTATTTCATTTTCAAACTCTATGGCTACATTTAAAAACTCATTCAGATTTGCAATTCTATTTTCTGCTTCTTTTGAATTTTCTTCTTCTAACGCTTTTATATACCCTGTATCTTCTAATACTTTTTTAATGAAATTAGATAATGTCATGCCATCTTTTTCTTTTATCAAACTTTCTATTGCTTCAACAAATCGTCTTGTGTTTACAAATACTCTGTTTAATGCATATTCGTCAGCTTTTTTTATAACTTCGTACATGCTAATATTGTTTTCGCTAGCTGCTTTTTCTATTTCTTCTATGCTAGTTTTACCAATGCCCCTCTTAGGTTCGTTAATTATTCTAACTAAACTCATATTATGGTTAGGATTTTCAATTAGCCTTAAATATGCAATTGCATCTTTTATTTCTTTTCTTTCGTAGAATTTTAGGCCTCCTACAATTTTATATGGGATATCTTCTCTTCTAAAAATATCTTCTATTGCTCGCGATTGGGTATTCATCCTATACAAAATGGCGAAATCATTGTATTTATAATACTCTTCTCTACGCAATCTATTTATCTGTTCTACTATATATCTTGCCTCATCATACTCATTTTCTGCTTTAAATATTTGAGGTTTGTTTCCAATATTATTTTTTGTCCATAGTTTCTTTTCATATTTTTTTGGGTTATTTTTTATTACGCCATTTGCAACGTCTAAAATATTACCTGTACATCTATAATTTTGTTCTAACTTTATTATTTTTGTTCCAGGAAAATCTTTTTCAAAATTAATAATATTTTGAATATCTGCTCCTCTAAATGAATAAATTCCGTTGGTCATTATCCCCAACAGCAGTTATGTTGCCATGTTTCGCCGCCAATAGGCTAATAAGCATAAATTGGGCTTTATTTGTATCTTGATACTCGTCCACTAAAATATATTGAAATTTATTAGAGTAGTAATCTAAAACTTCTGGGTTTTGCATTAATATTTTTATTGTGTAGTTAATTATATCGTCAAAATCAATCGCATTGTCTCCATGCAATTTTCTTTGATATAGTTCATATACTTCTGCTGTTTTACTTTTTTTAAAATCATTTTTGTATTTCTTAGTATATTCTTCTGGTGTTAACAGTTCATTTTTCGCATTGCTAATTTCATACTGCATGCTTTTTTCGGTGTATATTTTTTCATCCAAATTAAGTTCTTTAATGCAATCTTTTAATACATGTCTTTGGTCTGTTACATCAAAAATGATAAAGGTTTTTCCAAACCCTATTTTGTCTATATGCTGTCTTAAAATTCTAACACAAATTGAATGAAATGTGCCAATCCACATATCATTTATTGCATCTCCTACTAAGTTTTCCACTCTTGCTTTCATTTCGCTAGCTGCTTTGTTTGTAAATGTTATTGCTAATATATTCCATGGCTTAACTTGCCTTTCTGAAATTAAATGTGCAATTTTATATGTTAATACTTTTGTTTTGCCACTTCCTGCACCTGCTATAACCAAGCATGGGCCGTCTAGATTTGTTACGGCTTCATTTTGTTTATCGTTTAATTCTTCCACTGTGTTCAACCTCCACCCAAACTTTTGTTTTGTATATTTTATAACTTTTTTACAATTTTGTCAATACAAATTTCTAATTCTTGTGCACATTTTTCATATTCCATTTTTCCATATCCCCAAGGGTCTTGTATATCTAGTCCTTCTGCTATTTCTCCAGCATATTCTTTTATTGTGAATACTTTTTCTTTTAATTCTGGATATGAATTTATTACTTCCAGTTTATGATTAACTGTAGCACATAAAATTAAATCCATTTCTTGAATATTGCTATCCACAATATTTGTTGCTCTATGTGGTTTTAAATTTATACCTCTTTCACGCATTACATCTATCGCGTGCCCAATTGTGTAATCGCCGTTATCCGCAGCAACACCGCATGAATATACTTCTATATCCAGCTTAAGTTCTTCAACTTTTTTCTTTAGCATTTTTTCTGCCATGGCACTGCGACAAATGTTGCCTGTGCAAATGAACATTATTTTTTTCATGGATTTTCAACCTGCTTTCTTAAATATTATTTCGTGTCTACTACAGTTTATCCTAAACTTCCGCCTCCTTAAGTATAATAGACTTCTTTCGAAACCTATGTGGATTTCAGGCATTGTCATTCTGAGCCTTACTTCGTAGCCTGACTTACGAAGAATCTCACTTTATAATTTCAGAATATAAATCAATCCAATCAGGATTAAAATCATTTATTAGGTTAATTTTCTTTTTTCTAGTCCAACCTTTTATTTGCTTTTCCCTCTCAATTGCAGACATAGCCTCATTTGTGCCATCATAATATACTAGTTTATTCACATTATATTTGGAAGTAAATCCTGATGCTAATTTATTTTTGTGTTCATAAATTCTTCGGATTAAATTATTAGTTACACCTACGTACAACACCTTGTTTGTGTAGTTTGTTAATATATACACATAATACATATATTATTACCTCTCTAACTCATAATTGTAAATTCCTGCAATTAAGTCCAATTCTTTTACTACATCTATTTTCATTTGTATACCTACCATTTAGTAAGATTCTTCGTGAGCAAGGCTTTGTAGCAACACTCAGAATGACACCTACAGAGAGGCTTTGTAGCAATGCTCAGTATAACACCTACAGAGAGGCTTTGTAGCAATGCTCAGTATGACACCTATAGAGAGGATTTGTAGCAACGCTCAGAATGACACCTACAGAGAGGCTTTATAGCAATGCTCAGTATGACACCTACTTGTTTTTTGTAAGTATATCACATTTTATGTTTCGAAAGAAGTTTATTAAATTGTAACTCAAATAGGGTATCCTAATAATTTCGTGTCTAATAAAAAAGAGAGGGTGTTAATTCCCCCTGATTTAATCAATATTTGTATTGATTATAAATTTCGTCACCTAGCCATATTTTTATTTCGTTATTATATGATTCTTTACTATCACAGCTGTGGATTAAATTATCTAGCCATCTATTCTCACTATCTGCTTTTTCTCTAGAATCAATCCCAAAGTCTTTTCTTATAGTGCCTGCCTCTGCCTTGATTGGATCTGTTGCTCCGATAATTTCTCTTGCTTTTTCAATAGTATTTTCATGGTTTGAGCTTAATATAATTGGCATAAAGTCTTTGTCAACCAAATCTTTTAGTGCTTTTTCTTCAAGCCCTGGAATCCTGCCGAATGCTTCTTCATAATGAGCAATTATTATTTCTCTAGTGGCTTTTTTGAAGCCTACTATTTCAATATTAAATCCCTCTTTTTTAAATCTTTGTAAGATTGCTTCTGCAAGCTCTCTTTCAAGTGCATCGTATTTTAACATAATAAATGTGTACATTGTTTTCTTCTCCCTTTCTTTATACATTTGAAAGAGATTATATTATAATATATTATATTTGTCAATTGGTTTGGTTAACTATTTACTATATAACAATTTTGTAATTCCGAAACTTATTACTGCTCCTACTGTTACTGTTATTATTTGGAATAATCCCAAAGAATATCTTAAAGTGCTTGCAACAGCTCCGCTTGATGGTATTAAAGTAATTGCCATAAACATATTTAAAACGCCAAATATTATTGCTACTTTTACTAAACTAGCTGTAACTAAGCTTGCTACATATTTTGCTTTCTTTCCTACAAAAAAGTATTTTACTAAAAGTATTAGGCTTAAATTTCCTATCCATATTGCTGGCAACATGTATACTGTAACTACAGATAATGGTCCAAATATGTATCCTCCTGCTATTGCAGAAATGCTTGGCAAGCTTGCGAATAATAGCAGTTTTTTTAAGCCACCTATGTTTATTGCTGTCATTATTAATCCTGTATTAACTATACTACCTACAATTATTTGTGAATTACTTGCTATAACATTTGTGCTGCCTAATACGGCTTGCAATATTGCTGGTATAAATAATGGTACCAAAAATAATCCTATTGCTATTAAGATTGTTTGTGCAATTTCTTTGTTTCTGGTAAGGTCATATGCCTTTTTATTTAATATAGACTCATTCATTTTTTCACCTTCTTTCAAATATCCAATTGCTTAATAATTTTTTCATTATGATATGCTTTCACGTCAATTAGTCTTTGATTTTCTGAACCTCTAAATTTCAATTTAGAATTCTTTTTTTCTTCTACAAAACGTCCATCTACTAATACGTCTATTTCTTTTAAGCAATTATTTGTATGTAAATCTTCTCTTTTTAGTAAATCTTCCATGGTATAGCCTGTGTAGCACCAAACGTTAAAACTTGGCCTAACTTGTTTTACTTCTTTTATAAAGTCTAAAACTCCCTTTATGTTTTCCATGCAAAGTGGCTCACCACCACTTATTGTTATACCTTTTAGTATACTATTATCTTTTATTTTTTGCAATATTTCTTCTTTACTTTCTTCAAATTTTGAGCCGTATTCAAAGTTATGTGTTTCTGGATTGTGACATCCTTTACAATGGTGCGGACAGCCACTTACAAATACTACTGCTCTCCAGCCTAAGCCATTTGCTATACTTTCATCATAAAATCCTGCTAAATTCATGAAAATCCCCCCTCCACTATTTTTTAGGCGTAAATCTCTTGTCTGTATGCGTAACCCTATCTTTTAGTTCTGCCAATTTTCCATCATTCCATCTTGCTGTTGTTCCTACTAAATAACCTGTAATTCTTTGAATTGTATCAATTTTTTCACTTCCACATTCTGGACAAGCTTTTAATTCAGCATCTGCATTTTCAAATCCACAATCATAACATCTGCTTCTTGTATGATTTACTGAAACATAACCCATGTTATATTTATCCATTAAATCAACCACAGCTTCAATTGCTTCTGGATTATGAGCAGCATCTCCGTCTAATTCTACATAGA
This sequence comes from Oscillospiraceae bacterium, assembly GCA_009778695.1. Taxonomy (GTDB): domain Bacteria; phylum Bacillota; class Clostridia; order TANB77; family CAG-508; genus WRFS01. The sequence goes on along the minus strand of WRFS01000023.1, from coordinate 24,795 downwards.
ATATATGCCCTGCATTTTCCAATTCATGGTATGGTGCTTCTACTTTTGCCTTCTCTTCTGCAGTACACTTATACCAAACTGGCACGTGGTTACTGTTTGTATAGTAATCCTTGTCTGTAACCCCTCTTATAATGCCAAATTCTCTTCTATCTTTTTTAGTGAACTTTCCAGCTAACCCTTCTGCAGGAGTCGCCAACAATGTATAATTTAAGTCGTATTTATCTGAATATTTATCACAATCTGCTCTTAATTGTCCTACTATTTCTAATCCTAATTTTTGTGATTCCACACTTTCAGCATGATGCTTCCCTGTTAAAACAGTTAATGCTTCTGCTAATCCAATAAATCCTAAACTTAATGTTCCATGTTTTAGAACATCTTCAACACTATCATTTGGATTCAATTTGTCGCTACCTAACCACATTCCAGACATTAATAATGGAAATTGCTTAGCTATTGCTGTACATTGAAATTTATATCTATCATATAACTGCTTTATTGCTATAGTTGTATATTCTTCTAATTTGCCCAAATATAAATTTCTAATTTGCTTTTTAAGTTTTTCATCTATGAATTCTTCGCTACCAGCACCTAACTCAAATTTGTGTCCTGTTTTTTCTTGAATTTCTTTCATAGTCTCAATCGCTATTTTTACTAAATTTACTGTTGTAAACGATAAATTTCCTCTGCCAATCGTACTTTTTTCGCCATGTCTGTTTGCATATACCCTAGTCCTGCAGCCCATTGTAGCCATTTCATAATAATGCCTGTCTGGGTCATTTATGTCCCATTTATCATTAACGTTAAAAGTAGCATCTAAATTCAAGAAATTAGGATAAAATCTCTTAGAAGACACTCTACAAGCCAATTTATATATATCGTAGTTCCTATCTTCTGGTAAATAGCTTATGCCTCTTTTCTTTTTCCATATTTGTATTGGAAATATTGGTGTTTCGCCATTCCCAACGCCTCTATCTGTTGACAATAAAATTTCTCTCATTATGCATCTTCCTTCTGCTGAAGTATCCGTTCCATAGTTTATAGAAGAAAACACAACTTGATTTCCACCTCTTGAATGTATTGTATTCATATTATGAATAAATGCTTCCATAGCTTGGTGCACTCTTTTTACCGTTTCATTTATTGCCATTTGAACATATCTATCATCGCCTTTTAAATCACCTAATTCTTTTATTAGATAATCATCTATTGGCTTGTCGTACAAATGCGACAAGTTTAATCCTAGCAAATTTTCTATTCTTTTTACTTCCTCTACATATGTTTTTCTTACATATGGTGCCAAATAAAAGTCGAACGCTGGAATCGATTGTCCTCCATGCATTTCGTTTTGTATGGTTTCCATAGATATACAACCAATAATTGAAGCGGTTTCTATCCTTTTTGCTGGTCTTGAAGAACCATGACCCGCCCTAAATCCACCTTGCAATATTTTGTTTAATGGATGCTGAAGACATGTTAAACTTTTTGTAGGATAATAATCTTTATCATGAATATGTATATAACTGTTCTTTGAAGCTTCTCTCGCCTCTTCTGATAACAAAAAGTCATCAACAAACGGCTTAGTCGTTTCACTAGCAAATTTCATCATCATTCCTGCTGGCGTATCTGCATTCATGTTTGCATTTTCTCTAGTAACATCATTAGATTTTGCTTCTATTATTTCTAATAACATCGCTTTAGACCTTGATTTTCTGGCTATATCTCGATTGTATCTATATGTTATATACTCTTGGGCAACCTCTTTTCTTGGGGATGCCATTAAGTTTTTTTCCACTAAATCTTGAATCTCGTATACTGTAGCCTGTAACTTCCCTTCTAATTGTTTTTCCACTTTAGCTAGTATTTTATCAGCTAATTCAACATCTACGCCTTGTGTTGTGTGTGACATAGCCAATGTAACTGCTTTGATAATTCTTTCTGGTTCGTAAGTGGTTACTCTTCCATCTCTTTTAATAACTTGCATAAACTCCTCCTTCAACACTACATATTGTGTTATTTAATAATATTTTTTCTATATATAGTTATATAATATTATTTAATAACAATAAAGTCAACTGTAATTTATTATGTTGCTCATTTTGAAACACGCCTGTACCAAGGGTTTCAAGCACGCCCCTTATTTGACAAATCATTTGTCAAATAAGGGAAGCCGATAATGTTACTCTTATCAGCTTCCTAACCTTTGTTACTTTTATATTACTTTTATATTACAATTATGTTACAAAATTTTTCCGTGATTTTTGTTTCCGCCACAAAAACAACTCAAATAATGTGAATAAAAATCGAAAGTCGTCAGAAAAATGTGTAAATAATCACAAAAGTCGTTTGACTTTTGTGATTATTTGGCATATAAATTTTTGTTCCTTCATCCTTTTTTGCTATTAACAAACTCCATGGCCTTATCGCTTAATTCATCTATGCTCATATCTTCATATAAGTTTTTTCTCCATTTTGTATAATCAAAAGGCTCCTTTATAATTAATGTTATGAATCTTTCTGCTTCGACCTTTCCTAATGCTTTTGTTAAAATTTTTGTTCCTTCATCTATTAAAACTGTATCCGTCATTGTCATTCCTCCTCTTTTTTTATATAATCTAAAGGACTTATAATTTTTAATCCTTTTATGTTTTTCTTTAATAATTGTGTATCGGTAGTAATAAAATAATTTACTTTTGCTTTTAATGCACAAGCAATATGTATAGAATCCTTTTTCCCAACCCCTTTTTCTTGTACCTGTTTTGCCAATACTTTCAATTCATCATCTGCTTTAATATTTTCCTTCGCAATTTCTCTCCACTCTGCAATACGGTTTTTCTTATATACATATGGATTAGCTTCATTTTCATACTCTAACATATACGACCATATTAAATTATACTTTCCATTTAGTACCTCTTTTTGTATTTTAAGTTTCGCTTGCGTTTCTAAGTGTATCTTTAATTGCGTTTGATCATCATATGGTCTATTAAAGGCACAATTATCTAAATATATTCTTTCCATCAATTTAACTCCTACTAAATATTATACCACACTTTTTTATTTTTGTACCACATTTATTAAAAATACAGAAAAACCCTCTAACTATTTTTATGAATAATTAGAGGGTCTTTGTTTATGGTATTAAATTTAGCTTATATTACAAAATTTTTCTTTTTATGAAGATGATTCCTCCTGCTAGTATAACCACACAGCCTCCTAATATTGCATAAGGTATTCTCCATTTGTCATCTCCAAATGGCGGAAGTATTATAATCTTTTCCGCAGCATCTGTATCTCTTTCTCCACCAGCCGGGTTACCATTACTATCAAGTGCTGTTGATTTTGTAAAGTATGATGCTCCAGCAAAGGTACCTTCGTGACCGTTATAATCCCTTCTTCCAGTAATACTATATGCTCCTACTATTTCTGCAAAATTACTATAATTTAATATGTCTTGGACATCTACATCTTGACTAGACAATGTTTTGCTAAGCTGTAGATATGTCTGTACCGTTGAAGCTTGCCCACCTGGTATTCCCTTTGATACATCCCCTTGAACTTCCATTGATTTATTTGGATACAATTTAATACTTCCCAAACTTTGTGTTTCTACTATTGAATACTCACCAGTTTGATTGTCCGCATTATAACTACTACCAAACAAAAGATCACGAGGCGATATGCTTTTCGAATTTTTCATAAACATATTATTATTACTTAAATTTTTCGTCGCATCTGTCTCTTCTACTTTGTCCCACTTCGTTGATGGGAGCGTTCCAGTTGTTGTATCTAGTTTTGCTGAACTTCCATATATTAATTCTCCTGTTACTGGACCACTTGTTGGATCTGAATATCTCGACACGCTAGAATTATCTGTAGGGGTCTGAACACTTAACCCATCAACTGGCATTTTAGAGTTATCTTCTGCCCTAAACATTAAATTATCGTAATAACTATATAGCTTTGTAACTTCCATTGGTATTGTCTTCATTAAGAATCCTACTAAGTCTCCGCTTTCACTTGCTGATATGTTATTTCCAGTTAACTTATTATACCAGTCAGGTATTGTATCTGGATCACCTGGATATTTTATAGGTGAATAAATTGCATATTTTAAATATGAATACAAGTTATCCACATCTCCTATATTGCTAACGCTCACCCTATATGTAACGGTTATTGTTGCACCTTGCATAAGTTCTTGATCCATGTATATAGAATACAATCCATTTCCGTTTGTCTCCATTTACTGTGCCAGTGTTTCTTGGTATTGGTTGAACATTTTGAGAAAGACCTGTCCCAGTGGCTGTTACCACTCCATTATCATCAACTTTTAAATCTACTATTTTTTGCCCATTCGAAAGAGTTACCGTAATGCTATTGACTCTGTCTTTTACTTCAAGTTTTGTTTGTGGTATCTCTTGCAGTCCTAGATTTATTGTATATACTGTTCCAGTAGCCGCAGTGTTATCTTTAAAATCTACTGAAAAATCACATGAATGTGCTGTCATTTGGGTATTTTTAGCAAATGCGTTTATGGCTGTTGACCACGGTGACCCTGTAGCTGTATCTATCTGTATTGTTTTTAAATAGTCCATATTCAAAGTATCTGCTGTATTTGCTGCATTATTTACAGCCATATCTTGAGAATATTTCATTACCTCTAATCTTCCATTTACTGATACTGTACTTGTATCGGTACCATCACTAACCACATTATTGAATGTAGGTATAGTAGCATTTTGCAAATAATCTTCTGAATTATTATATATGTTATTATTATCTGATTGCAAAAAATTAGTCTTAATAATGCTGGCCATTACTTTATCATAAACATTTTGTTCTATTAGACCGCTATTACTTTCACTTAATGTATATGTTGAAAGAAGTTGCTCATTATCACTTCCTGTATTTTTAAATATATTTAAGCTCTGAGTTCCTAACCCTATTCCTATAATATTAATCGGAGTTGCCACACTATTATTGTTTATTTTCCAATAATTTTTACCATTTAATGCATCCTTAATATTATATAGAGATGCCGGGGTTCCATTACCGCTTACGTATGATGGGTTAGTATCAATTTCATCCTGAATCATGATAATTATATTATTTTGAGCATTCTTACTTTTTATTATTTCATTTGCTTGCATAAGCCCATCTGTAGCAGCAGATGTAGGTTTAGGACCACTTCCATGCCCTATGTCACTCACGTTAGAAACTATTTTTGCACTGTAATTTTTATTACAATCAACAATGTTAATACAATCAGCAAGTTTATTATCTTTACTGTTTAAATTCGTAATTAAATCACTTACTAAACCAGTTATTGCTTGATCAGTTTTCGACCCTGATGTTGACATTTGCGAAGAATTTACAACTATAACAATTTCTGTATTTGGATCTAACTGACTATTTACAACTGGTCTCTTATCGCCATCTAATGTTGTAGATTTGTAATCGTGACCATTATATATGGTTTTATCGTTTGGAGGCAAAGAGCTTTTAATGTCTTGTAACTCTTGCCTTATTTGGCTTTCTGCACCATAATTAAACCTTACTTCATATTTCCCACTTGGTATTAAGTTATTAAAACTATATTCTCCATGCAAACTATTTTGACAATTCATATCTTTATCATTCTGCCCTGTTGTTGTTATGTAGTTACTTGCTGAATATTCATCTGTAAATGGTGTTTCATAGTAATTTCTATCTTCTTTATTATATTCCATTCTAACTAATTCAACTTGAACGTTTTTTATAAAAGGCTCATTAAGTGAAGTTACACCTGGTGAGGTAAAATCTGCTATTCCATTTCCAATTTTCTGATTAATTGTTGTCCCCGATGCTGCAGTCGGATTTGCAGCATCGCTCCACACATAGCCATTTATTCCTCTGCCATTATTTTTATCATCTACCGTTACTTTTAAAAGTGGTGCTGCATCAGTATCATCTTCAAATGTTACATATTTTGTTTGATTGCTTGCATTACTTTTTACTTGGCTTATATCTGCATTGCCTGGTGCAGAATCTATATCTAGTCTGCCCCCTACGGAGCCATCATAATTATATGATTTATAGCTATTTATTTCAGCAATATTTACTTTCCCTGGAGCACTCTTATCATCTGTAGTTACATATCCAGATGTTTGATTAACTTTAAATATTACATATATAGATAATGTATCACCTTTAGCAAGTGAAATGTTTCCAATATCTTTACGATTTCCATTATTATCTATATATGAACTAGCATACATAGCAATTAACCCAGTTGGCATAGTTTTATTATTATTATTACCACTACTGGTAAACTTTGAAGTACTATTCCACTTTACAGCTCCAATGTCTTGACTACTAGCAGTGCCTTCATTTTTTACTGCCCATGAAGTCATTAGGTTTCCATTACCATCTCCAGGAAATATTTTAGGTATTACAATATCTGCATATCCTTTCCAATCGTTTGAATTTTGTGCATATTGACCAGTAGTATAATTTGTATTTGGGTCGTCTGGGTTGTAATATATCCAAGCAGGATTTGTATTCACATTATTTGTATTTGGATCATTAGTAGCTACTGGATAATACATATTACTATCGAAATAATCCGCTATTTCTGTAACAGCACCTGAATCTAACTCAGATTGATTCTTCACTGTTATTTTGTACTGAACATATAGCTGCAAATCATCACTTGGCAAAGTTCTACTGTTTTCTACAAAGGTATTTCTCCAATTATATTCATCGTATCCAAGTGGTTGTGTATATGTAGTATTAAAATAATTATCGGGGCTATTGGTTCCATCATCAGTTCTGTTATTTATTTCAAAATCATTATTTGTGGAAGCAACCTTTGTACCAAAGCCATTTATGTTTGCATCTGAAACAACTTCGTTAAGTGTGGTGTTAGTTTGCACAATATCATTTTTTATTGCCAAATCAATTGGTGACCTTTCTACTAATCCTAAATTGATATTGTTCATGTATTTTCCTATTTTTGTGTATTCTACAGTGGTGCTTGTATTGTCAGCGGCATTGCCTTTACCATACTGTATCTGTAATCCATTGATTTCACCATTATCTCTAGTTGTAATTACACTATAATAATCGGTTCCTAACTTATCCTGTCCTCCTAATACAAATGTATTATCGTCATCCCTAGGTGTTATTTTACCTGGATATTGATTTGTATCCGTTTCTGACAAACTCGGTTGATTTAAATCAAAATCTGGTTGACTCGTCACTATATAAGCAGGCTGCAATGGATATATCAAACCTGTATATTTTGTGGTTACACTTTTTTGTATCACGCTTTTAAACGTATTTTTCATTACATTAGCAGTAGAACCAATATAACTTTGTGTACTTGGAATTATTTGATAATTAACATCTACGCTAATCTTACCAGAGTCATCATAAGCTTGCCCTACATTACTAATAGGGTTATCATTATATAGTTTACCTGATATTTCGCTATATTTAGCATTAAAATTATTCCTATCGTCTGGATTTTCTATTGCCTGCGAAGAACTTAGATAATTAAGAAAATTGACTCCGCTCATGTTTGCTTTACTATAATAACCATTTTTATAGCTGTTTATGTTCTCAGAAGTGGTAGTAGCAAGACCATTATTATAATTATTATAGTCTCCTTGTTCATCAGAAGTAATACTTGATGGGTCAGGTACTAAATAATTATCTGTAGATTTATATTTAATAGCATCGTATTCAAATTCTATATAATATTTGTTACCAATTTTCGCATATGGGAAAGAATATTTTCCGTCTGCACCAGTCGTGGTCGTGGCAATAGGATCATTACTGTCACTACTATCGTCATATAAGTCTACTATTACACCTGATATTCCTTGTTCTGAAGCACTGTGTATGCCATCCGGTATTATGTTATTGTTATATTGGTCATTTTCTGAACCGTCTCGCCAGACTATTCCTCCCAAACTCATTGTTAGTGGTATACAATAACCTGCATAACCTTCGTAGGCATCAGTCTTTCCATTCTCACATTGTACATATTGGTCTAAGTTGGTAATATAATTCCCAAGCGACAAGCTAATTGTTTTTTGTTGCTTTAGTATTTCCGCAGATAGTAATTGATACATCTTAGGACTACTTGCGACTTCACCAGCAGAATTAACGGTAGGTGTTAATAAATTTACTGTTGCTTTTACATCCATTGTACTCATTGTGAATTCTATTTTGCTAATCGCATCAAACGATAAATCCTGAAATTTTATATAGAACGTCTCTTTCGGATATGGATAATCATTTGGTGTTACATCTCCGTTTTCTATTGCCTCATATTCTTTCTCCCTTATTACTTTATCATAATTACCATCCTTCTCTATTGTTATTCCATGATTGTTTGTATATGGTGTTAGTAGTCCATCGGTTGGATTAGTAAGATCATTTATCATTGAAGTATCTATTGGTTTCACATTCGTATATACAAATTCCCAATTGTTTATTTCTTGTTCTTTACCATCTTTTAGTCCATATAATTTAGCCCCTGTTATTGAACTAAACATTATATTGTTTTGAGCATTTGCAACCTCCGACTTACCAGCAGTCACCACCTTATTGATTGTATTTATCGCCAAAACACTTCTAATATAATCTATAGAAAACGGGCCAACTACGACCTCTTTTGTACTTTCATCATACGCTACTAGACCAGCATTGCCTACTGCATACTCATTTTTATTAACTGTACTGTCTCCAGCTACTATGTTTCCATCACTATCTTTCTTTATTTCTTTATAAGGTAGCATTGCATCAACTATTTGTTGTCCATTGTTGTTTGCTTTCAACGCTGTCTCTTCTGATTTATACTCATCAAAAGCCATCGCTTCCTCTTGATAAACGCTTATATCTCCCCATGCTGGCACATTCACTGCATACTGACCATTTCCAGACAAGAAATCCTTAGCAAAATCTTTTTCTTCATCTGAATAACTGCCTGCTGGTGGATCAGTAGGGATTGTACTGTCGCCATTATAATTATTGAAATTGATTTTGAATCCATTTCTTAATTTTAAAAGAGCCAATTGAAAAGCATCATTATTCACACCAGCATCCACCCTACTTTGTGCCATAATATACGCTTCCCCTGCAGTAAATTCTTTCCCTGGAGCTATTTCATCTCCAACATGGTATTCTTGAGAAGATACAGAATAATTATACTGAGAATTAGTAGATTCCCTTAATTGAGCAGATTGAACAGTTGGCATAACTAGATCTGGAGAACTAGGATTTTTAAAGTACGGGGCTAAATCTATTGCATATAAATAATCATTTCTTGGTACAATGTCGCCTGTGTTGGATCCTTTCCAATTAGGCGTTCCTGGATTTATATTCCCCAATATATCTATATATCGTAATGAGCCAGTGTCTTCTCCTTCAGAAAAAGGTGATGGATTAATCCTCTTCAGTATTTTCTGCCCATTATCTGGATCACTTGGGTCACTTGGATTTTTATATTCACTAACATTTGTTTCGTGGGTTGGATCTACTGGCCATGTTGTATCTGGCATATCCGTTTCACTATACCTTGGTGCAGGGTCTGTTCCTGCAGAAACTATCATACTTTTTGCTTCATTAATTTTTTCACTAATAAATTTAAAAGGATTGATTATCAGCAATAATGCAATTATTATTGCTGCAATTATTAATGGTTTTTTTATTACGTAGGATTTCACTTTTTGACGTTTAACATCAACAACAAAAAAATCTTTTTTAGATTTTTTATTAGCTGCTTTTTTTGTATTAATTTTTCTTACGTTTTTCTTCTTCAATGCATACCACTCCTTATCTTATATAATACAACAAGTTCAATCTTTTTCCAATATATTTTGACATTTTGTAATATAAATGTAATGAAACTGTAATACAATTGCAATATAGATATTGGTAATAAATAAGTATTTACATGGCTTTTAGTTAATTTCGTATAGCATCCTTTATAAAAATAAAGATTTTCCAAATAAAGGAGGCTTGCCAAAAATAGTAACTGACATATTAAATAGTGAAAATATTAAAAAAATTGTTGATAAATTTCAATTTTTGGAATATAATATAAATATAAATTATTCTTTATAAATAAAGAATTATGGAGGTGTAGAAATGAATTTAGCAAAAGTATCAATAAATGGTCAAATAACTGTACCCGTTGAAATAAGAAGAAAATTGAGAGTTAAAGATGGGGATAAACTTATATTCGTTGAAAATAAGGATGGTGAAATTATTATCAAAAACTCATCTATTATTGCAATTAAAGAAGCTCAAAAAGAACTAAAAGATGTGAAGATAGGTGAAGATGAAATTTTAAACGATATTATGGAATTGAGATACTCAAAGGACGGTGAAAAATGAGAATAATGGCAGATACAAATGTCATTATCTCTGCAATTTTAAAAGAAGGCTCAATATGTGATGAGATTTTAAATGACATATGTGAAAATCACGAATTAATTTTATGTGATTATATAATAAATGAATGCTACAATGTAGCAAAAAGGAAATTTCCAACTAAGATTTATGTGTTGGACAAGTTATTTGCAAAATTAAGATACGAATTAATTCCGGCACCAAGAGCAGAAAAAGTAGAAATGAAAGATGCAAAAGATCAACCGATACTGAATGCAGCTATAAAGTACGGTGTTGATATATTAGTAAGTGGAGATTGGCATTTTTTAGAGTTGAGTATTGAAATGCCCCAAATAATGTCGCCCACAAAATATAAAAAAATGAAAATATGATAAAAAGTATCTTCTGTCCCAATCTCTTTGCTTCGTCTTTCACATTTTCTACTTTTTTCACATATATATAATCAAAATAAATTTTTCTTGAAAAACACTAAAAAGTATGTTATTATATGAGCTAAGCAAAAATATTTGAAAGATTGGGGGAATGCTTTTGGAAAAATTAATAATTACTGGAAATAAATGTTTAAAAGGTGAAGTTGTTATAAGTGGAGCTAAAAATGCAGCTGTTGCACTAATTCCCGCAACCCTATTGCTAAATGGGACATGTACCATCTTCAACTTACCAAATATAAGTGATATTAAAATATACATAGAAATATTAGAGTCGTTAGGGGTAAAAGTAACTTGGAATAATAAAAATTCTGTAAAGCTTGATACAAGGCATATTGCTTCTACCAATTCTACAATAGAATTAACTAAAAAATTTAGAGCTTCATATTATTTAATCGGCTCTTTATTAGGTCGACTTGGAAGTGTTGAAGTTGGGCTTCCTGGCGGATGCCAATTAGGCCCTAGACCAATTGACCAACATATAAAGGGGTTTGAAGCTCTTGGTGCTAAGGTTGTTATTGAAGACGAGGTTATTACTGCCAAAACTGATGGACTTGTTGGTACAAATATCTTTTTAGATATAGTTTCGGTAGGTGCAACTATTAATATAATGCTTGCAAGCGTTTTGGCAAAAGGGGTTACCATTATAGAAAATGTAGCCAAAGAGCCACATGTAGTTGATGTAGCTAACCTTTTAAATGTTATGGGTGCTAATATTGTGGGTGCTGGTACAGATGTTATAAAAATAACTGGAGTACCTAAATTAAAAGGGAATTACATATATTCTGTTGTACCTGATCAAATAGAAGCTGGTACTTTTATGTTGGCAGCTGTTGCAACAAGGGGCGATATCACGGTAAAAAATTGTACTCCTGAACATCTTGATGCTTTATCTGCAAAAATAACGGAAATTGGAGCCGAAGTACAGCCAATTAATGGTGATACGCTTAGAGTAATTGCTAAACATCGTCCAAAACGTACCAATGTAAAAACGTTACCATACCCTGGTTTTCCAACAGATTTACAATCTCAAATGGGGGTTGTACTAGCCCTTGCAAACGGCACTAGTAAAATTACTGAAAATATATGGGAATCCCGTTTCCAATATACTCATGCATTAAATAGAATGGGAGCTAATATTGTTGATCATGGTAAATTTGCAACTTTCCGTGGAGTAGAAAAATTACACGGTGCGGCTGTATATTCAACAGATTTACGTGCAGGAGCTGCACTCCTTATTGCTGGTATTTCCGCTTCTGATGTAACTGAATTATACAATTTACAACATATCGACAGAGGATACGAAGATATTGAAGGCAAGTTCATAAAGCTAGGTGCTGAAATGGAAAGAGTAGAAGCCGATGAAAAAGAAATAGAATTGTCATTGTAGGTGAAAGAGGTACAAATGCTAAAATTTTGTAGTTTGTACAGTAGCAGTTCAGGAAACTGCTTACTTGTCAAAAGCGAAAAAACAAACATTTTAATAGACGCAGGCGTTAGTTGTAAAAAAATAACTAACGCTTTAACTGATTTAAATATTAACATAACTGAAATTAATGCAATATTAGTAACCCATGAGCATTCTGACCATATTTCTAGCCTTCCAATTTTATCTAAAAATTTTAATATACCAATTTATACTACTTCGAAAACATGGGATGCTATAAATAATCAAAAAATACAAAATAATCATTTTTTCGATATTGGAAAAGAATTCATGATTGGGGACTTAAAAATACATCCATTTTCAATCCCACATGATGCTGTTGACCCTTGTGGATTTAACATTTTCGGTGCTAAAACTAAAATAAGTATTGCCACAGATATAGGGCATATGAGTTCATCTATTATAAATCATTTAAAAGATAGTTCTTTTGTATTTTTAGAGGCAAATCACGACCCAGAAATACTAAAATGCTGTTCTTATCCATATTTCTTGAAACAAAGAATTTTAGGCAATCACGGTCATTTATCTAATAACACGGCTGGGCAAACCATTTCGGAACTTACCAAACATGGTTTAAAAAATGTCATGCTTGGTCATTTAAGTAAAGAAAATAATTTCCCTGAACTTGCTTATAATACTGTTGTTGAGGTGCTGAATTTGAACCATATTGATTTAGCCTCACTTAATTTGTCTGTTGCAAGCAGAACTGAACATAGTGAATTGATTGATGTATCGTAGGAGAAAAAGATTATGAAGATATTTTCTGGAAGTAAGAAAGATTTAGAAAAATGTACCACTACTGGTTTTTTAGATAAGATAAGGAAATCACCTAAATTCAAAGCTATAGCAGCAGGAATCTTAGCAGGAACAATACTGCTTGGAAGTGCTGATTTTACACATGCAAAAAACTTTAATTCAAATGACTTTCCACAGCAAACCATTGAACATCAGAATACTGATGCAAATAAAAAGCAAGAACTAATAAACATAAATATTGAAGCACGTAACCAAGGTTTTAAGATACTTCATATATATTCTGAAAAAGAAACTAAAGCTCTTTATGAAGATATTGCAAATATGCTTTCGAGTGAATATGGAAATATACTAAGCAAGGAAGAACTCATAAAAAGATTGAATAACCCTGGTAAAGTAATTTTAATTTCCGACAATACACTTGCACCCAGAGGTATATGTATGTATGGAAGTAATAATATTTATGTACAGCAACATGAAAAACCACAAAACGGGAAAGCAACTCCCGTCTTGGTTCATGAAGCACTACATAAAATAGCGGGGTTGGATTCGAATTTTTTTGATCGTTATGGAGGTTTAACAGAAGCAGCTGTTCAAGGTATAGTTGTTAATTTATTCTTAAAGGGAAAATTTAATAAAATTGCAAATGCAAATAGAGATACGATTTTTGACCGAGATCCTTATCGTGGACAAATGATAATTATAAATCAAATGAGCGGATTATTGAATGATGACACACTTTTACAAAAATTTGCTTTAAATGGTGACACAACCTTTATAGATAACTTCGTAAAACAAAACGGAGAAAGTTTGTTTTTAAGACTCAACGAAACTATGAATTCATGGACTATTAAGAACAACTATAAAGATAATGATATCTCGGACGTTCAAAATGCATTACTAAAGGAAGTTTTTGATCAAAGAATCCAAACAGTACATGATGATAAAAGTAGTATAGAATACCTTAACCAATTAAGCAATTTTTTGACAAACACTATACGATTTTATATGAACAATGCCACTAATAACCCAGACTTTGAATATTATAAGGGCAAACTTTCAGATATAAACCAATTCTTTGCGGAAAATTTGTATGACAATAGTAAATTAAAACCTCTTGCATTTGGAAATCAAGAATTAGAAGGAATTCTTTCTCAACATAAAATATTCAATAGCCCATCAACAAATGTGCTAAACGGAAACACACCAACTGTTACAAATGATTTTAGAGATTCAATTAAAGTAGATAATTCGACGATGGCTAAAATACACGCAGTAGAAAACCAAGCAAGTGAACCTGCACAAAATAAACAAATAGTACAAACTGAAAAGGAGAATAATAATGATGATTTCCAAAGATGAATGTGTTGAAAAAAATTTTGACGGAGAGCTGTTTTATCTTGTAAATATAAAAGAAATAGCTGGGATGAAAATTTATAAATTTGATAATTTATCAAATACAGTTTATTGCACCTTTGAAGATGGAGACTATAAAAAAATAGATAGAGACGCTAATAAAGACTTATCAGAAAAAATAAAAGAAAACTTCGAGAATTTTAATACAGATGTAATTTTTTAGATATCAGAGGATGTCCTGCAATGTCATTCTGAGTCTTTCTACGAAGATTTTACTTACGAAGAATCTCACGAAATATGAGATCCTTCATAGTAAGGCTTTGTAAGAAGTGGTTCAGGATGACAATTCTAGGACGCCCTCTGGTAACATTTTTCAGAACACCTACTTTAATTTTTCAAGAAAGAAATCGGCAAATTAAGCTTGCTACAACCATTCCAATAATATCTCCAACAAGTGCAGTAACTATAACATGCCTTGTTTTTTTTATTCCCACTGCTGCCGTGTAGATAACTATAACGTATAATAGGGTTTCTGTTGACCCCATTATAGTGGAAATAATTTGTCCATTTACGCTATCTGGTCCATATAATTTCATCATGTCTACTGCCATTGCCGTTGCTGCACTACCAGAGATTGGTCTTAATATTATTAATGGCATAATTTCAAATGGTATTCGTAATAGTGCAATAATAGGTGCCAATAGTTTTACAAGCAAATCGAGTATGCCTGAAGCTCTTAAGGCCCCAACTGCTAGGAATAGTCCCAATAATGTTGGGAATAAATTAAATACAATTTGTACACCTTCTTTTGCACCGTCTAAAAAATTATCGAACACTTTGTTTTTTTCAACTAAACCGTATACTACAATAATTAGTATTGTTGCTGGAATTGCAATAATTGAAAAATAATTTATAATCTGCATATGCATCCTTTCAATAGACTTCTTTCGAAACACACAATGTGATATACTTACAAAAAACAAGTAAGTGTCATTCTGAGCGTTACTACAAAGCCTTGCTGTAAGTGTCATTCTGAGCGTTACTACAAAGACTTTCTCTCGAAGAATCTTACTAAATGGTAGGTATACAAATGAAATTATAAAGTAAGATTCTTCGTAAGTCGGGCTACGAAGTAAGGCTCAGAATGACAATGCCTGAAATCCACATATGTAACCTTAAAACCTCTTACTTAGCACTTTATTTAACACTACTACCGTTAAAAACGTTGCAATTGATGTTATCCAAACTGGTACAATTATTGATGTGGGATTTTGCGAATTGAGTGATGTTCTTATTGCAATTATTGTTGTTGGAATTATCTGCAACGAGGCTGTGTTTATTACTATTAGGGTTGTCATGGAGTTGGATAAACGTGTTTTATCTGGATTTTTTTCTTGCATGCTATCCATTGCTTTTAGCCCCAGCGGTGTGGCTGCATTGCCTAAGCCTAGCATATTTGCGACCATGTTCATAGATATTTCTTTATATGCTTTTTCTTCTTTTTTTATTTCTGGAAATAGAAATTTCATTATAGGGGATAATAATTTGGTTAGTTTTTCTATTAATGTGGATGTTTGGGCTATGTTCATTATTCCATTCCATAAGCAGATTGTTCCTAAAAAAGTAATGCATAAACTTATTGTGTCTTCTGCAGATTTAAAAATAGATGAATTTAATTCATCTATTCTTCCTACTATAATAGCATATACTATTGATATTATTATAAATATTGGCCAGAGAATGTTTAACATATTATATAAATATGCTTGTTCATAGTGTTTTATGAATTTTCAGCAGCACTTAACAATTATTTTCGGGTCGCCGAGGACGTCGACCCCTACATTTTCGCAGGGGCTGGCGTCCTCGACAGCCCGCAAATTCACATTTTTGTAGGGGTTGGCGTCCTCGACAACCCGCTTCTTTGTCAATATCCATTTTAAACAAAGTGCCTATATACCTCGTTTTTACTAACTCCTCTATCTTTGGCAATTTTCTTTATTATCTCCTTTTTATCTAAGCCTTGTTTTTCATACATCGCATAATGTTCATCCAAGCTTAGTTTTTGTAATTCTTTTAGTTTTTCATCATTTTGATTTACTTTACTGCCTTCAACAATTATTACAAATTCACCTTTAAATTCCATTTCTTTTTCTAATATCTCTGAAACTTTACATCTAATAAATTTTTCGTGTATTTTTGTTATTTCCTTTGCTAATACTATATTTCTGTCCCCTAATATTTTATATATTGCTTCAAGTGTTTTTTGCATTTTATGTGGGGCCTCATAAAAGATTAGTGTTTTATTTTCTTTTTGCAAATTAGTTAAAATATCCTCTTTTTCTTTTTTATTAACTGGCAAGAAACCTTGGAATATAAATTCGCTTGTGCTTATTCCAGAAGCAATCAATGCGTTTACAAATGCTACTGCCCCAGGAATTGGGACTACGGATATGTTTTGTTTTAATGCATTTTTTATAATTACCTCTCCTGGGTCTGATATGCCTGGTGTGCCTGCATCGCTAACAAGTGCTATGTTTTCACCGTTTTTAAGTTTTTCAATTAAAATTTCACTTTTTTCTATTTCATTTTGTTTATAATAACTAATCAAAGGTTTTTTGATTTTTAAATGATTTAATAATTTTAAGGTGTGCCTAGTATCTTCAGCAATTATTACATTTACTTCATTTAAAATTCTTATTGCCCTTAATGTTATATCTTCTAGGTTCCCTATTGGGGTTGCTACAATATATAATGTTCCACTCATGTTTACCACCTTCTACCTTCCTTCATCTTGCCATATATTTTAAATATTTCATCCGTATATTCACCATTTTCTTTGTAAATTATCAGGTTCTTTTCTATTTTTAAAAATGGTTTTGCATTTTTCACTGCCTTTACTAAAATTAAATTCGGTTTGCTATTTGGGTTTGAATATACTAATCTTAAAAGTTTCGGTTCTAATTTATTATTACGCAAATCAAACAACACATCTGCAAGTCGTTCTGCTCTATGAACTATGTAGATTTCTCCATTATCTACCAAAAGTTTATATGCTTGCTTACATATTGTTTCAAAATCGCATTTAACTTCATGCCTAGCAATTACTTTTTCCTGCGTTTCGTTAGTTACGCCAGAATTTACCTTTTGATACGGCGGATTGGTTACTACTGCATCAAATGTGTTCTTCTCTAAGGGATCTTTTAGTTTATTTATATCTTCATGTATTATTTCAATTTTTTCTTGTAAGTTATTTAACTCCACATTTCTCTTTGCTATTTCCACAAGCTCCTTTTGAATTTCCACTCCGATTATTTGCTTTGCCTTAGTTTTGCTTGTTAGCAGAATTGGCACTATCCCTGTGCCTGTGCCAAAATCAATTACTTTTGTATCTCTCTTAATCGTCTTTGCAAAGTCCGATAATAATACGGCATCTATTCCAAATTTAAAAAATTTATTATTTTGTATTAATTTAAGCCCATCAAGTTCTAGGTCATCAATAATTTCATTCTCTTTTAAATCAAATTTCACTTTGTTATTCATTCCTTTAATTAAAATATTTTCACAATAATATGCAACATTCATATTATACTATAAATTATCTCATTTGTCTAAGGGGGTATTATGTATGGGGGAGCATTTTGAAAAATTTAAAAAGAGAAGAGAACATACGGTGAAATCTTTAAAAGAAATTGAATGTTTTTTGAGGAATTTTACCGTAGTTAAAAAAGGAAAAAAAGTATACGATGCTTTTAAAAAGTAGGGGAATCATACTCTAAAATAGACTTGTTTCGAAACCTATGTGGATTTCAGGCATCGTCATTCTGAGCCTTGCTTCGTAGCCCGACTTACGTTGTCATTCTGAGCCTTACTTCGTAGCCTGACTTACGAAGAATCTTGCTTTATAATTTTATTTGTATACCTACCATTTAGTAAGATTCTTCGTGAGAAAGTCTTTGTAGCAACGCTCAGAATGACACCTATAGAAAGGCTTTGTAGCAACACTCAGAATGACACCTGCAGCAAGGCTTGTAGCAACACTCAGAATGACGCCTGCTTGTTTTTTGTAAGTATATCACATTCTATGGTATCCTTCTTATTGATGATTTTCCTCAACATATTTTAAGGCTGCCTCTGGTACATCCTGTCTTTGTACTATCTGCCAGCCAATTACTCTGTTTTTACTTGCATTAACTTTTAAATATGTATTAGGTTGTAATAAGCTTGCCTCATTTTCAACATTTCTAATAGAAAACTCTACAACTCTTGCTTCTCCATTTTCATTATATGCTGTAAATTGATATTGTTTTCCTTTTACCATAACCGTTCCTTTTGAAGCGTCATTCCACTCTTCTATTGTTGTATCTTGATTAGACGGCACTTGCACATAATAATAACTACCAACATATGTATTGTCATAATATTGTTTGAATATTATAACTAGAACTACAAGTATTATCACTCCTAATATTATTAAACCAATTTTAAGTCCTTTGTTCATATTCTTTCCTCCTCTAATTTCTAAAATTCTAAATCTTTTTTATGAAATGCTATTATTGATAATGCAAAAAATATTGCAACATAAATTATATATGGTAACAGTGTTAAAAATGTTGCTTCTTGTATAAATCCACCAACTATTGGTATAAGTGTAAATTGATATAAATCTATTATGTCTTTAATATGAGTTAATATTAAGAAAAGAATTTGACTAATAAGCCCTGTCACTAAAAGTATAAATGCTACAATTGAAAATGTTGCTTTTTGTATTCCATAAACAACCACGCTGGCTATAGTACTGTATGCTAATAATTTTAACAGACTAACAACTGCTATATTTAATATCCCCACTCTCATATTTCCGTCCATATTAAACCCTAATATGGTAAATATTAAGTAATATACGATAAAAGCGGCAAAGAATATTAAAACTGACATTATAACGCTGATAATCATTTTTGATATAATTATTTTTGATCTTTTTATGCCAAACCCAACCAATGATGGTAATGTTTTTGCCGTCAAATCATCATTATATATCGTTGAAAACAAATAGCCTCCTCCGAAGTATTGCTAAAAATAAAAATACATTATCTGCTCCACTTAAAATTTTATCAGCACTTAGTGTTCCTGATGTAATGAATACTGATAAAAGGTACAATAGCAAAATGCCAGCAAAGTAGATATATATACTCTTTCTTGAAAAAATTCTGTAAAAATCAGCCTTTATATAATTAATCATTTTGCTCACCTCCTACTAATCGTAGAAAATATTCTTCTAAAGTAGTCTCTTGCTTTTTAATGGTATACAATTTTAGTTCGCCATTTATCAATACTTTGGACACTTTATATGGTTCTTCAATATAGTCTTTTAAAACAATTTCATTATTTTTATTTATAGAATAATTTTTCACATCTAGTTTTGATTCTAATAAACGAATTGCTTTATCAACATCATCAACTTTTATTACTAAAGACTTGCTTGTATGCTCATGTAATTCATCGTAAGTTAATTCTTCTAACAAAGCACCTTGCTCTATGAAGCCAAATTTTGTAGCAACTAAGTCTAGCTCACTTAAAATATGTGAGGAAATTATAAAAGTAACTTTTTCTTTCTCATTTATATCTTTTATCATTCTTCTAATATCATTAATTCCCTGTGGATCCAGCCCGATTTACTGGCTCGTCTAAAACAACAATCGGTGGGTTGCCGAAGTAATGCATTTGCTATTCCTAATCTTTGTTTCATACCCATAGAAAAGGATTTAAAAGGCTTTTTTACTTCATATAAATTAACTAGTTTAAGTACTCTTTCAGTTTCTTTTTTATCTTTTATGCCTTTCATTTTTCTATAATATTCAATATTTTGATAAGCATTTAAATATGGAAAAAATGATAATCCTATCATAAATCCTATCTTGCTTCTGGCTTCATTCAAATTATTGTTATTGTTAATAATCATATCTCCAGAGGTCTTTTTCGTTAAGCCCATAATTACTTTAAAAAGCGTTGTTTTACCAGCCCCATTTTTTCCAATAAGTCCATACACGTCTCCTTTATCAACTGTTATTGAAACATTATTTAAGGCTGTAAAATCTTTATACTTTTTCGTTAAGCTTTTTGTTTTAATGGCTTGTATCGTATTTTTCTCAATTTTTTCCATAAAATCACCACTTTTTTTCATTATACTACAAATAATTATTTATTGTCGATACCTTTTGTTAAAATTGATACTTCTTATTAGAATGTTTATACAAAATTTTATACAAAATGTAATAAATTTCACAAAAAGTGTTGTAATTTTGTAATAATTATGTTAAAATTTTATATAATAATGTAAAGAGGTATTAAAATAATGTACACATATTTAAAATTAAAAAACTTTAGAACATTCGATGATATTTGTATTGACTTTAAAAAAACAGAGAAAGATATAAATAAATTTATTGCCATATATGGTGAAAACGGTTCTGGAAAAACTAGCATTGTACTAGCTTTTAATTTGTTAAAAGATGCTTTAATGTCTTTAATTTATGAAAATTTAATATCAGAAAATATAAACAAATTGCCTAATTTACCTAATAATATTGCATTAATGCAAATTAAAAATGCTATTCAATCTATGGATTTTAACAAAACAGCTGGAAATGTAAAAATGTTAAATTCTAGTGAAAGTACTGAGGTAGAGTACGGTTTTAGTATAGGAGGAGTAGAAGGTTATTATAAAATAAAATTTGGTAATGTGTTAGAGAGTGAAACTCTTTATTATTTAACAAATAAAAATAGAGGAAATATCTTTGAAATAATGCGTGATGAGAATGGGATAGTAAAAAATATAAATGATAGCATGTTTTCTGATGAGATTTATAAAAATGAAATCTCTGTGGAAATTGATAAGTTTTGGGGCAAACATACTTTGCTTTCAATTTTAATTAAAGAATTAAATACAAAAAATGTAAAATTTATAGAAGATAGAATTTCTAATAATTTGTCACAAGTAATTAATGAATTACTTAATCAAACTGTAGTTTATGTTGCAATGCCAGATGGAACAATTGGGAAAAGTGCAAATATAAATAAAAATTTATATTTAAACTTAAATGCCGGAATTATACCAATAAATATGGAAAAACAATTAAATGTTTCAGAAAAAGTATTAAGGAATTTTTTTGTGCAAGCTTATCCTGATATAAAAGATGTTTTTTATAAGAAAAATACCATTATAGAAAGTAATCTTATAAATTATGAATTGTATTTTAAGAAAAATATTTGCGGTAAACTAGTTGATGTAATATTTTCTCAAGAATCAACAGGTACGCAAAAATTAGTTAATATATTCAATTCATTAATGGGCGTGTTATTTGGAGGAACAGTTATTATTGATGAAATTGATAATGGTATACATGACATATTAATGAAAACAATAATAGAGTCAATTAAAGAAAATATAACAGGTCAATTAATAATTACTACACACAATACTTTGTTACTTGAAAGTCTAGATAAGCATGAAATCTATATAATAACTACTGATTATAATGGTAAAAAAGAGATTAATCCAATAAGTAATTATGATATGAAAATTCAAAAAAATAATAATATAAGAGATCTATATTTAAAAGGAGTTTTCGGAGGAGTCCCATTTATAGATTACATTGACTTTAACGAAATAAAACAAGATTTAGAAACTACTGGACAATAGGAGGGTTTTAAAATATGGTGCAAAAACCATTAAACTATTGTAGAGCAATAGTTATAGTGCATGGTAAATCAGAATTACTAATATTTAATTATATAAAGAGTAGCTTACATCTTACAATTAAATCTTTTTCAAAAAACAATGGCAATAATAGTATTCAAATAACCAGCTTAACAAATGTTTTAAATAGTAATGAATTTTTAGAAAAGAAGAACTTATCTAAATTTGGATATATAGAAAGTGCTAATAATAAATTTATAAATTTTAAGTTATTTATAATTATGGATACAGATGATTGTACAAAAGCTCAAAAAGAAGCATACATAAATAAAGAAATGTTTAAAAATCACTGGTTATATGAATATATTGTTCCTATATATAACATTAATACGCTAGAAGAAGTGGTAAAAAAAGTAGGATTAGTATCAAAAGAAATTAAAAGTTGCGATAAAATAAATACATATATAAAAATATTTCCACCAACTAATAAAAAAGAAGTAACAGTAGATAATATAGAAGAAATAAAACAACATGCAGATATTTTTAGAAATGAACAAAACACAAATTTAGAAGAGCTATTTGATTATTGCTTAGAATGTGTACAAGCTAAAAAATAATTTGTCTCAGTTTCGTATGGTGCGCCATCGGAGATTCGAACTCCGGACCTGCCGATTAAGAGTCGGATGCTCTACCAACTGAGCTAATGGCGCATTTATTTACAACATTATATATAATACCATAAATTTGGCATAATTGAAAGTATTTTTTCAAAAAAATGTAATATAATTATTATTGTAATTTTTTAACGTTATTTTAATAATAGTTGGATATAATTACATTATAAATGGAAGGAGAGGATGCCTATATGGTACTTTAAATTTCAATAATAATGGAAAACCCTAACGATTTATGAAATAGATACATGCCTATACAATTTTAAGACATGTAATCGAAAAAATACATCTATAACTTTAATTCCTAAAGTTTCTTTAGATGTATTTTTTGTGATTATAATATAACTTTATACATGGAAATTAATTCCTTCACATAGTCAATCATGTCTTTTTTGTCAATTTCGTTTTTTATCAAAATGTCTGCTTTCCCAAGAGTGTTATCGTCCACCATAATCGCCACTTCGCCAACCACCTGATTTTCTGCTACTGGTGCAGTTAATACCTCTCTGTAACTTATCTTCGCCTCTACCTCACTTTCTTCTTTTTTATTTATTGGAATCTCGTCAAACTGTATATTTCCTAAAATAAATTCTGGATCTTCATTTTCGCCTTTTATTACTTGTATATATTTTTCGTCACCAACCCATTGTTCAAATGCAGCATCAATTCTATCTTTTATATTAAACATTTCAAAATTGTTAAAAGCATACTCTATAACTTTTATACTGTCTTGCGTTCTAATTGTTTTCGTATCCGCTCCAAGTACAACTGAAATAATGTCTAAATCTCCTCTTTTAACCGAAGTTACCAAGCATCTCCCTGCTTTGTTTGTAAATCCTGTTTTTACTCCATACACACCTTGCAAGTGACCTAATAATTCATTTGTATTATTAATAGACTTTGCTTGGTTATTTATATATATTGTTGTTGATTGTGTTTTAACGATTTCACAAAACTTTGGGTTTTGTAACGCATATGCTGTTAAAAGTGCTAAATCAGTAGCTGTAGTGTAATGATCGTCATTATCCAAGCCATGTGGCGTAGAAAAATGTGAATTTTTCAAGCCCAAACTTTGAGCTTTTTGATTCATCAAATCCGCAAATCCGCTCTACGCTTCCCCCTACAGCCTCTGCTAATGCTACTGCTGCATCATTACCCGATACCAGCATAAGCCCATATAATAAATCATTTATTTTAACTTTATCACCCGTCCTTAATCCTAGTCGTGAGCCCCCTGTCCCTGCCGCTTTCTTTGAAACAGTAACCATTGTCTTTAAATTTGCTTTTTCTAAAACAATAATTGAAGTTAATATTTTGGTAGTACTCGCCATTGGCACCTTTTCTTCCCCATTTTTGTCGTACAAAATTGTACCTGTACTTCTTTCCATTACAACTACATCTTTAGAACTTAATTTTATTTCATCTGCTGGTGCACTTGAAACTTGAATTATTTCATTAACATCAATTTTTTCATTATCTACATCATCCGCAAATATAACTGTTATGTTGATATTAATTAAGATTAATGTTAATATAATAAGAAAAGTCTTCTTTTGCACACATGCTTCGTATGGTGCTAAACATAAGCGGCTTAACCTTGTTATTTTCGTAATAAGCTTTTTTAAATTTTTCATAAAAATAAACTCACCTTTAGAATTTTATTCCATAAAGGCAAGTTTATGAATTTATTCAATCATTTTTTCCATATGGCAATCTCATAATCACATATCACAAGCACTTAAAGCTGTGTCGAGATTATTCCCAATATAAATCCTAATATGTTCCCTAAAGAAGCAAATCTTCCCGTATACATTCTTTTCGACTCTGGTATTAATTCGCAAGAAACGATATATAGCATTGCACCAGCTGCAAACGCTATGCATAATCCTATAAACTGTTCAGATATATTTCCTAGAAATGCCCCAAAAAATGCGCCTACTCCTGTTGTAACTCCTGATAAAATTGTATAGAGCAATACTTTTGACTTTTTCATTCCTCCAGCTTTCATTGGAACTGCCATGGATATTCCGCTCTGGG
>WRFS01000022.1 GCA_009778695.1 Oscillospiraceae bacterium | reverse complement strand
TGTACCTCCAATCCAAATCTTGATATATCTATTATACAAGATTTAAAGTAGAGAACAAAGTTTTTTTGGTTGGGACATTTTCATTCTCGATTACTTAAGACTTTATCATAATTGATTCAGACGATGGGTTATTTCGTATTTTTTCACATTGACAAGCCTTATATAAATTGATATAATGCCATTAATCTAAGGAGGACAAACATTGGATAAAGCTTGGTTTAATAAAAACATTAATGAGATAGTTCAAGAACTTGGTACGAATATAGAAAAAGGCTTAACGAATGAACAAGTTCAAATTGCAACTGAAAAATTTGGAGAAAATGAATTACAAGGAAAAAAGAAGAAGACTCTATTACAAAAGTTTCTTCAACAATTTAAAGACTTTATGATAATTATACTTATTATTGCGGCTGTTGTTTCAGGCATAATTGGAATTACCCAAGGTGAAGGAATTACCGATACAATAGTAATTTTAATAGTAATAATAATAAATGCTATAATTGGTGTAGTTCAAGAAAATAAAGCAGAAAAATCACTTGAAGCATTAAAAAAGTTAAGTGGTTATACTGCTAAGGTAATGAGAAATGGCCAATTGGTTATAATACCAGCAAGGGAACTAGTTCCTGGAGATGTAGTTATATTAGATACAGGAGACTTTGTTCCAGCAGACTTAAGAGTAATTGAAGCTATAAATTTGAAATCGCAAGAATCGGCATTAACGGGAGAATCAGTTCCTGTAGAAAAACAAAGCAATGTTATTGACGATGAAGCAGGAATTGGCGACAGAAACAATATGTTGTTTTCTTCAAGTCTAATAACGTATGGAAGAGGCAAAGCAATTGTTGTTGAAACAGGGATGAAAACAGAAGTGGGTAAAATTGCAAATATATTAAATGAAACTGAAACAAGTAATACACCACTTCAAAAAAGATTAAATGGGTTGGGAAAAACATTAGGAATAGTCGTTTTAGTACTTTGTGCAATAATATTTATTGTGGGATTTTTATATAATAAAGAAGTAGTTAATATGTTTATGACAGCAGTGAGTTTAGCCGTAGCAGCGATTCCAGAAGGATTGCCAGCGGTTGCAACTATTGTACTTGCGATAGGGGTTCAAAAAATGGCAAAAAGGCATGCTATTATAAAAACATTGCCTTCTGTTGAAACTTTAGGATGTGCAACAGTTATTTGTTCAGATAAAACTGGCACGTTAACACAAAATAAAATGACGGTTACGGAATTGGAAGTTGGAAGTTGGAAGTTGGAGGTTGGAAGTTGGAGGCCGGATGATGGAGTAAATGATAATGCGCATACAGATTTAATACAATTGATACATTGTGCTATGCTTTGTAATGATAGTAAAATTAGTAATGATAATACCATTATGGGAGACCCAACAGAAACAGCATTAATAGATTTAGGTTTTAAGTTAGGTTATTCGAATGAGGTGTTGAAAAACACGTCAAGGGTTGGAGAAATTCCATTCGATTCAGACAGAAAATTAATGACCGTCGTCGTAAAATCAGAACCCTTGTCAAATCCTAAAACAAATGTAGGGGTCGGCGTCCTCGACGACCCGGAACCTACCAAATACCTCGTTTATACCAAAGGTGGATTAGAGGAATTATTAAATAAATGTTCAAGCTATGTTATAAACGGCGAAATCAAAAAAAACCTAGACGAATATATGCCTAAAATTAGAGTAGAAAATGAAAATATGGCCAAAAACGCATTAAGAGTTTTGGCATTTGCATATAAAGAATTAGACCATATGCCAAGTAAAGAAGAAATTCAAAACATAGAAAAGGATTTAATATTCATAGGCATGACCGGAATGATTGACCCAGCAAGAGAAGAAGCAAAAGAGGCAGTTAACAAATGTAAAACAGCAGGAATCAAGGTTGTTATGATAACAGGCGACCATGCAATCACTGCTTCGACCATTGCAAGAGATTTAGGTATTTTAGAAAATGAAAATGAAGTAATCACAGGTGCCCATTTAGAAAAAATGAGCGATGAAGAATTAATAAAAAATGTAAAAAAATATTCAGTATATGCTAGAGTTTCACCAGAGCATAAGGTAAGAATAGTAAAAGCATGGCAAGCAAATGGAGAAGTTGTTGCAATGACAGGGGACCGGAGTAAATGATGCACCAGCATTAAAGACTGCAGATATTGGCTGTGCAATGGGAATAGTTGGCACTGATGTTTCAAAGGAAGCTGCCAACCTGATTTTAACAGATGATAACTTTGCAACAATTGTATCTGCTGTGGAAGAAGGACGAAGAATATACGATAATATATTAAAAGCAATACAATTTTTAATTTCAAGCAATATAGGCGAAGTTATTACTTTGTTTGTGGCAATAATGTTTACGCCACTAATTGCAAGGTGGTTTGGGTTAACAGACATAGCACATCTTGTACCATTATTACCAATTCATATATTATGGATAAATCTAGTCACAGATTCGTTACCAGCACTAGCATTAGCAGTTGAGCCAGCAGCAAAAGATATAATGAATAGAAAACCAATAAAAGCAAGCTCTGGAATTTTTACAAAAGGACTAACTTTTAGAGTTAGCTATCAAGGGTTGTGGATAGGATTTGCCACATTAGTAGCATTTTGTTTAGGGCTAACAACACAAAATGTAAGTCAGGAAGAAAAAATACAAATCGGACAAACAATGGCATTTTTAACGTTAGGATTAATTGAATTAGTTCATGTGTTTAATGCCAAAAGCAATAAATTATCTTTGTTTAAGACAGGAATATTAAATAATATATGGTTGATTCTTGCAAGCTTAGGTTCTGCCGTGTTGGTATTTATAACAATGTTTATTCCAGCATTAAGAAATGTTTTTGGATTAACGCTATTGTCAGGTGAGCATATAATTGAATTGATAGTATTAATATTCTCACCAATTGTAATTGTAGAATTAATGAAGTTGTTTAAGTTGAATGGTACGAAGGATGAGTGAGGAGGAAGTTTATGTTTAAAAAAATAGATGGAGAAAAATATAATTATTTATATGACAAAGGAGACAATTACATTTATTTTTGTATTGAATATATTGGTGAAAATAAAAAAATAGAAAAAAGTATCTCATTTCGTATGGATGGAGACTATCACTTTATTTATGATATATATAATCTTGTTACCGATGATGACTATGATTATCTTGATATTAAAGCTAAAAATATAGATTTTATAATAGATAAAGATAATATATTTTATAAAGACTTTCAAAATTTTTTGGGAGAAAAAGAAAAAATAGCAATTTCTGATGATGAACCAATTCTTGAAAGTGTACAAGAAGGAAAAGATAAAAGGATAGAGTTTTCTAAAGATGAAGGAAGTAATGTTTTAATTAGATTCACCGCAGACAATGAATTTGAAATTTTTCAAATGGATAGCAAGGTTATGGTAAAAAACACTATGCCAGATATGAGAAGTCAAATAGATATGAGAGAATATGAACAGGAGAAGCGAGGAGAAAAACCAGATGGATTAAAATCTAAGTTAGGAACGCTATTTAAATATATGATGACGCCTACTTTTGAAAAAGAATATAAACGACATCAGCACGAAGATCTTGAAGAAGGTACAGAAAGATAAAAATGGGAGGAAATTATGTGTGAAGATATAAAAACAAATAAATTATTGGATTTAGACAAAACAATAGCAAAGTCTTTATTTGAAGGCTGTACATATGCATTTGAAGTTTTGCCTAAAATAGGAGAGTATATTCAATCTATAGGAAAATCATTATCATTAGACGAATATGATTTGATTGATGAAAATATTTGGATATCGAAAAAAGCTAAAGTGTATACAAATGCTACAATTGCTGGACCAGCAATTATAGGGCATAATACAGAAGTTAGACCAAGTGCTTGGATACGTGGAAATGCTATTATAGGTGAAAATTGTGTTGTTGGCAATTCTACAGAAATAAAGAATTCCATTTTATTTAATAATGTTCAGGTTCCGCATTTTAATTACATTGGAGATTCTATATTGGGATATAAAGCTCATTTTGGTGCTGGCAGTATTACTTCAAATGTGAAGGCAGATGAAAGCCTTGTTACGGTGAAAATAAATAATCAGGTTATAGAAACACGGACTCCGTAAATTTGGTGCTATAGTTGGTGACTTTGTTGAAATAGGATGCCAGGCTGTGTTAAATCCTGGCACGGTAATTGGGCGTAACAGCACAGTGTATCCGTTAACTTCAGTAAGAGGATATGTTGAAGCGGATACCATTTTGAAGTTAGTGCAGGAGCATGAAAGTGTGAAAAAAAACTGAACATTTTTTCGAAATTATATTGATTTTTTTGATAAAATAGTATATTATATGAATGTAGAAAATAGGAATATGCAGATGTGGTTGCCTCCAATGAAATGGAGGTGATGCTTATGATAGAAGGATTTTTACTTCAATTAGTTGTTATGCTTTTCTCTGCCCTAGTGGTAGTATCTATTATAGCAATTACCTTAATTATTGTACTAGCGTACATATTAAGTAAGAGCGAATAGCAAATAAAAAACAACACATCTAGCTTTGCCGCGGATATGTTGTTTTTACATTCTCAAGGCAACCACGTTTGTGGTTTTCCGTTTTCTACATTTATTATACACATAATTTTTATATTTGTCAAATTTTTTTTAAATATACAAATAAATTAAGAAAACATGGATATGGAGGAAAATGAATTGACTGAACCACAAGCAAAAAAGCGTATATTAGAATTACGCAAATTAACTGAATATCATGCAAAAAAGTATTATGATGAAGATAGTCCAGAAATTAGTGACTTTGAATATGATATGCTTATGAATGAACTTAAAAATCTGGAAAATAGTTTCCCTAACCTTATTACTACGGAGTCACTTACCCAAAAAGTTGGAGGAACAGTAAAAGCAGAATTAACTAAGATTACACATCAAGTACCTTTGCAAAGTTTGCAAGATGTGTTTGACATTGCAGAAATAAGAGCTTTTGATGAAAGAATTAAAAAAACCGTAGGGGCGAACATCGTTCGTCCGAACGATCCAATAAAATATGTTGTTGAAACAAAAATTGATGGGCTTTCTGTAGCATTAGAATATAAAAAAGGTGTTTTAGTTGTGGGAGCGACTCGTGGTGATGGGCAAATTGGAGAAGATGTTACAGATAACTTAAAAACAATAAAAACGATTCCACAAAAATTATCTGAAGATATCGATATTACGGTTCGTGGAGAAGTTTATATTTCAGAAAAAGACTTTGAAAAATTGAACGAACAAAGAGAAATTCTTGAAGAACCATTATTTGCAAATGCTAGAAATGCTGCAGCTGGTTCGTTAAGACAATTAGATAGCAAAATAACTGAAAGTAGACCGTTAAGCATATATATATTTAATGTACAAAAATCTGAAATTCCGTTTACCTCACATTATGAAAGCTTAAAATATTTAGAAAAACTTGGCTTTCCAGTAAATCCAATTAAAATATTATGCAATAATATAGAGGAAGCGATTATAGAAGTTGAAAAAATTGGTCAAAATAGAGATGGGCTAGGATTCGGAATTGATGGCGCAGTTGTTAAGGTAGATAATTTAAAGCAAAGGGAAGAACTAGGCAGTACTTTCAAAACGCCAAGGTGGGCCATTGCTTATAAATACCCACCGGAACAAAAGGAAACTATTTTAAAAGATATTATTTGTCAGGTTGGAAGGACTGGTGCAATTACGCCAATGGCTATTTTGGAACCAGTTAAAGTACAAGGCTCAACAATTTCTAAAACCACACTTCACAATGAGGATTTTATTATGGAAAAAGGATTAAAAATAGGTGACCATATTATAATTCAAAAAGCAGGAGATGTAATTCCTGAAGTGGTTGAAGTTGTAAAAACTAAACGTACAGGGCAAGAAAAAGAATTTGCTATGCCAGATAAATGCCCGGTTTGCGGAGGAGATGCTGTAAGAGAAGAAGGGGAGGCAGTTCTTCGTTGCATAGGTATTGAATGCCCAGCACGACTTTTTAGAGGTATTGTACATTTCACTTCAAAACCAGCAATGGATATTGATGGCTTGGGTTATATGATTGTAAAAGAATTTTTAGATAGAGGGTTAATACAAAACATTTCAGACATATATTATTTAAAGAGGGAAGATATAGCAAGCTTAAAAAAGAATGGACAAAAATTTGCACAAAACCTGACAGAAGCAATAGAAAATAGCAAAAGTAACGATTTAAGCAAATTAATTAATGCACTTGGAATACGACATGTTGGAACGAAAACGAGCAAAACTATAGCAAAAAAATTTAAAAGTATGGATAATTTAATGTTAGCAAGTTTTGAAGATTTAAGCTTAACTCAGGATGTTGGTGAAATAACAGCTAAGAGTATTAAAAAATTTTTTGAACAAGATCAAACAAAGGATATAATTGAAAAGTTAAAATCAGCAGGAGTAAACATGAATTATATTGAAGAACAAGAAACAGACGATAGATTTTCAGGTAAAACATTTGTATTAACAGGCAGTTTAGCAAATTATACAAGAGAACAAGCAAGTGAAATAATAGAAAAATTTGGTGGCAAAACCAGCAATAGTGTTTCGAAAAAAACAAGTTATGTTTTAGCCGGAGAAGAAGCAGGAAGCAAATTAGAAAAAGCACAAAGCTTGGGCGTTACAGTAATTACGGAAGAAGAATTTGGAGGGATGATTACGTAACTATGTATGTAGAATAGCGAGTGATAAAAGGTGTTATACTCACTAAAGGACCGCTAGTGGTTGGTATATCTTTTTTAAAAAGCTGCCCGACAGCCCTTTGAGGCATACGGATTACCCCTTGACCTGGAGGGAGTTTTTTAAAAAAGATATACCAACCACGGGAGGTCTGTAGGCACTAAAAAACACCTTTTATCACGGGAGCGGACTATTGTAGTAGATTTTTGATTGGAGGTAAAAAATTATGGCAAAAGTTATGTGGAAACCAGGAACTTTTATATATCCAGTACCAGCGGTGTTAGTTACTTCAGGGAACATGGAAAAATCAAATATTATGACAGTAGCATGGACTGGAATATTAAATACGAATCCAGCACTTGTATACGTCTCAATAAGACCAGAGAGATATTCGTATAATTTAATTAAACAAAGCATGGAATTTGGAATAAACTTAACAAATGAGAACCTTGTTTATGCAACAGATTGGTGTGGAGTAAAAAGTGGCAAAAATTTTGATAAGTTTGAAGAAATGAAATTAACAAAAGAAAAAGGGAATTTCATAAAATGTCCGTTAATAGCGGAAAGCCCAGTATCTGTCGAGTGTAAGGTGATTGAAATAAAAGAATATGGAAGTCATCATACATTTGTAGCAGAAGTGTTATCAATTAATGCAGATGAAAAGTACATAGATGAAAAGGGTGCTTTTGATATTAGCAAATGTAATTTAATAAGTTATCAAAATGGCGGATATTATGCAACAGGGAAAAAAATAGGAAAGTTTGGTTATTCTGTAGAAAAAAAGAAGGCAAAAAGATAGGGCAATACCATATTACTAGTTAACACTTTAGCCTGAAACTTCCGCCTCTAGAGTATAGTATAACTTTTAAAAAGGCTCCTCCAGGTCAAGGGGTAATCCGTATGCCTCGTAATTGCTGTCGTTCACCTTTTTAAAAGTTATACTATACTCCAGAGGCTTTTGCTGAAAACTGTTAAATAGTAACAATACCATATTATTATTACAGTAAGTTTACATTTTAGTTACAATTATGTAAAATTATTTAAATAGACATAAAAGTATGATATAGTGTAAACATTAATTTATAAGAGAAGGAATGGAGATTATGAGATATATTGGAGAAAAACAATTAGAAAAAATGAAAAAAATTATGGCAACCATAGCAATAGCAGGGACGTTGGCAGTTGGGGGTGCCGATATCGCACATGGAGCTGGAATAAATTTAGATAATGGGGGAAGAAGTGGGGATATTCCTCATCATAATGCTAATACTAGAGTTACTGCAACAAAACAAATTCTTCCTAATTCTCCTTTGGATGCTGGAAATTGGAATTGTATTGGCCCAAATAATTCAGGATTTTTTATATATGGTGGAATTGTAAATAAAAATCCGAATTCTATGTTAAAAGTTAGAAGACCTCATGTATCAAATCCAGCAGGACCAAAAATTGCGATAGAAAATCCAAACGGTAGTGTAATGATACCAGGAGGTTCTGAAGGACCTACGATATGCTATCCAATGAAACCATATAAAGCAATGGAGTCTCCTATTACCACAAACCCAAAGGAAAATCTTATTAAGGGAAGAACAGAACAACCAGTAGAAACAAGTCCAAATAGTAGAGAAGCAGAATTAAATAATGCAATACAACGTGGTGGAGGCACAGTAGTGCATGTTGGACAACCTGTACAAAAATCTTTAAAAG
The DNA here is from genome assembly GCA_009778695.1 of Oscillospiraceae bacterium. Lineage (GTDB taxonomy): Bacteria > Bacillota > Clostridia > TANB77 > CAG-508 > WRFS01. Next base: position 25,358 of record WRFS01000022.1, on the reverse strand, counting down.
GATTATATCCAGAATTGATAAAAGGGACAAAGGCTCAAGATAGAAAAAAAGTTAACGAAAATATGAACAGACAGCAGCAAGAACAAGACAAAAAAATAGAAGAGGCTCTCAAAGGATTAGAATAGAAAGGGTTAAGGTATAAAATAATGAGTGATAATTATAAACAAGCCTATACAGAAGTATTAGAAGTATTAAAGTATATGCCAGAAGATACAAAAAAAATTCCACCCCAAATGATGCTTTTCATACAAGAAAACCAAGACAAATCATACAAATATAATTTCGACATAAATACCTCTGTAAACGAACAACCAATGTCTAATATTGCAAAAGCAATATTAGCAAACTTTTATAGAGACTATATTGCTACGCCAGAGGAAAAAGAAAAAATATTGCAAATAGAAAAATATGAAATAGAAAAATATGAAGAAGGGCAAAAAGAAAAATACAATCCAGATAACTTATTTAAAACAAGACAACAGCCTGTTGCAAGTGTTTCAACACCTGAAGAACAAAAAGGACAGACAAATTATACCTTACCAACTGAAATTAAAAAAACAAACATCTTTGTTAAATTAATAAAAAAATTAAAGTCACTGTTTAAATAAACAGTTAATGAATCAAACAGTTTCAGTAAAGCAGTCTCCATAGTGTAGTATATATTTTAAAAAAGTGAACGACAGCCCTTTGAGGCCCATGGAGTCTCCAGAGACCTGGAGGAGCTTTTTTAAAATATATACTACACTATGGAGACGGAATTTTTATACAGAAATGTTAAATAGTAATAATGAATGTGAGGATATTATGAAAATTACTTTTTTTGAGATAACAAATTTAGAGAAAGAAAGATTTGAAAAAGAATTACAAGGACATGACGTAGTCTTTTTTGAAGAAAAAATACAAGATGTGAATACAGACAAATTTAGTTCAAGTGAAGTATTATGTGTATTTATACATTCTAGGGTATCGGAAGATATTTTGAGCAAATGCCCTAATTTAAAACTAGTAGCGACACGTTCTACAGGTGTTGACCATATTGACCAAAAATATTGCCAGAATAACAACATACAAATAAAGAATGTTCCATTGTATGGCGAAAATACAGTTGCGGAGCACGTTTTTGCATTGATGTTATCAATATCAAGAAGAATAGAAAAATCGATAAATAGAACTAAATCAGGAAATTTTTCTACAAACGGTTTGCAAGGTTTCGACTTAAAGGATAAAACCATAGGATTAATTGGTGGTGGAAGAATAGGCATGCATGTTGCAAGAATAGCCAGAAGTTTTGGAATGCATGTAAGAGTTTATGATATTAACAAAGATGACTTTATGGCGGAAGTATTGAATTTTAAATATGTTTCGCTTGATGAATTACTTGCTACATCAGATATTATTTCTTTGCATGTGCCACAAAATAAATATACAGAGAATATTATTTCTAAAGAAACTATTCAGAAAATGAAAGACGGTGTTGTTATTATTAACACTGCCCGTGGAGGATTAATTGATACAGATGCTTTAATTGAAGCGATTGATAATAAAAAGATTAGTGGTGCTGGATTAGATGTTATTGCTGGTGAAGAATTATTATTTGAGGAAAATATATTTAACTCGCCTACAAGCAGTGCAGCACAGCTTATTTCGCAAAGCAAGCGATTAGTTGATAATGAAAACGTTGTTATTACGCCACACAACGCATTCAACAGTATTGAAGCGGTAAATAGAATTATAGATACAACTGTGGAAAATATTTTGAATGTGTAGAAAGCTATATTTGACAAAGTTGGGTATATTATAGTAAAATGTTTGAAAACGAAACAATACAGGAGAAATGATATGATAAAAATTACTTTAAAAGATGGAAGTATAAAAGAAATAAAAGAAGGAACTTCCATTTTAGAACTTGCAAAGCAAATAAGTGAAGGATTAGCAAGACAAGCTACAGCTGGTCTTGTTGATGAACAAGTAAAAGATTTGAGATATAATTTAGAAAAGGAAAGTAAAGTTGAAATATTAACTTTCGATAATAGTCAAGATGGCAAACAAGCATATTGGCATACAACATCACATATTATGGCACAAGCTGTAAAAAGGTTGTATCCAGATACAAAACTAGCTATTGGGCCTTCAATAGAAAATGGGTTTTATTATGATTTCGACACAGACAAAGCATTTTCAGAAGCAGATTTTGCTGAAATTGAAAAAGAAATGAGCAAGATAATAAAAGAAGATTTAGGGATTGAAAGGTTCACTTTGCCTAGAGATGAAGCAATAAAATTAATGAAAGAAAAAAAAGAAACATACAAGGTGGAGCTAATAGAAGAATTGCCAGTGGATGAAGAAATTTCGTTTTACAAACAAGGTGAATTTACAGACCTTTGTGCTGGCCCACATTTAACAAGTACAGGAAAAATTAAGGCAGTAAAAATTCTAAGTTCTTCTGGTGCGTATTGGAGAGGCAGTGAAAAAAATAAAATGCTTCAAAGAATTTATGCGATTTCCTTTCCAAAGGCATCAGAAGTGGAAGGATATTTACAAAAGCTAGAAGAAGCAAAAGAAAGGGACCATAGAAAAATAGGAAAAGAACAAGAAATATTTATGACCCATGAACTTGTAGGACCAGGACTTCCAATGTATCTACCAAATGGAGCGGTTATTAAAAGATTGCTAGAAAGATATATATTGGAAAAAGAATTAAAACGAGAATATAAGCATGTGTATACACCATCACTTGCAAATGTGCAGTTATATAAAACAAGCGGACATTGGGATCATTATAAAGAAGATATGTTTCCAGTAATGAAAATAGAGAATGAAGAGTTAGTGCTCCGTCCAATGAACTGTCCACATCATATGCTTATTTATAAAAATAAACTTCATTCTTATAGAGAATTACCAATAAAAATAGGCGAACTTGCACATGATTTTAGATATGAGGCAAGTGGCAATGTTATTGGATTAGAAAGAGTTAGACAAATGTGTCAAAACGATGCACATTTATTTGTTAGACCAGACCAAATAAAAGAAGAATTTGGAAAAGTAGTAGATTTAATATTAGAAGTATACAAAGACTTTGGAATTACAGATTATTCTTTTAGATTATCTTTAAGAGATCCAGAAAACAAAGAAAAATATTTTGACGATGATAAAATGTGGGAAAAAGCACAAAATGAATTACGTGAAATATTAAATGAGATGGGTATCAAATACTATGAAGCAATAGGAGAAGCAGCTTTTTATGGACCAAAGTTAGATGTTCAAATAAAGACAGCAATAGGGCACGATATCACAGTGTCTACATGTCAAATAGACTTTTTATTGCCAGAGAAATTTGATTTAACATATGTGGGAGAAGATGGGAAAGACCATAGGCCAGTGGTATTGCACAGAGCTATACTTGGCACTTCAGATAGATTTATAGCATTTTTGCTTGAAGAAACAAAAGGAAATCTCCCAATATGGCTTACACCTATTCAAGTGAAGATATTAACAATTTCATCAAAACATACGGATTATTCTAATAGTTTAAAAGAAAAATTTTTGAATAATGGATTAAGAGTAGAATTAGATGATAGGAATGAAAAAATAGGATACAAAATACGTGAAGCACAGTTGCAAAAGGTTCCATATATGGTAATTATTGGGGATAAAGAAGTAGAAGCAAATGCGGTTGGTGTACGCTCGAGACAAGATGGAGATATTGGACAGATGTCCGTAGAGGCGTTTGTTGAGAAAATAAAAGAAGAATCGAGTTTATAATAACACAAAAAAAGTTAGGACAACCTTGTTTTGACCTAACTTTTTTATTATATAACAAGACATAAAAAAAATCAAGTGATGAAATTGAGCAAAATAATTAGATAAGTTCACAAAAAAAGAGATATAAAGTATAAATGAATGCTAGCCATATAATTTTATTAAAATAAGCGGATTGATAAGAAAAAAATTATATGATAATATTACATCATGAAGGTATTAATTAAATAGATAATCCCTGCGTAGTTCGTGCAAAAGGAATTTTAGAACCTACAAGTTTTGAAGCGGAGTCTATCTCTTGGTATGGCGTGTATGCTTGCATTTATGCAAGAAACCCAGGAGTACTAAGGAGGACACCCACCTGTTGAGTGCAGGTCCATAAAATTTCTTACTAGTCATCGGCTAAGGTGGGGGTTATTTTTTTGTAAAAAATGTTACTGTTTAACATTTTTTCTAAAATATCCGCTTGCGGTGGTTAGTATATGTTTTTAAAAAACTCCTCCAAGCCTCCGAAGACTCCATGGGCCTCAAAGGGCTGTCGTTCGCTTTTTAAAAACATATACTAACCACCACAAGCTACTTTGCTGAAAAATGTAAGTAGCAACATTTTATTAAAACAGAAAAAGGAAACAAGTACTATGACAATAAAAGAAAACTTAGTTAAAGCAATAGAAATATTAAAACAAAATAAAATAGAAGATTCAACGTTAAAAGCTAGGCTATTACTAGCTTTTGTTTTAAATGAATCAAAAGAGTACCTTATAATAAATAGTGAGCGACGAATTGATTCAGCATTAGAAGAAAAATATAATAATTTATTAAAAAAATTGATTAATAATGTGCCTTTACAATATATAACAAATTCTCAAGAGTTTATGGGATTGAAATTTTACATAGACGAAAACGTATTAATACCAAGACAAGACACGGAAACATTAGTACAAGAAGTGTTAAAAATCGTAGGGGCGAACATTGTTCGTCCAAAAAAGCATTGCACAATTTTAGATATGTGTACAGGAAGCGGAGCTATTGCGATTTCACTTGCGAAGAATGTTTTTGATGCTAAGATTACAGCCGTAGATATTAGTGTTGAAGCTTTGAAAGTGGCAAAAGAAAATGCTAAAATAAATCATGTTAAAGATAAAATTGAATTTATGGAATCGGATATGTTCAGTAAAGTTAGTGAAAAATACGATATTTTGGTTTCTAATCCACCATACGTGGATGAAGAACATATGAAATTATTATCAAAAGAAGTAAAAAAGGAACCACAGATTGCTTTAGATGGAGGAGAAGATGGACTGAAATTTTATAAAATTATAGCAGCGGAAGGAAAAAAATACTTAAATAACAATGGGTGGGTTTTGTTAGAAATAGGATATAATCAAAAGGAACAAGTATGTGAGATATTGAGTAATCAAGGCTATAAGGATATAGTATGTGTTAAAGATTTAGCAAGTAACGATAGAGTTATTATATGTAGAAAGTGTTAACCGGTAACTAAAAATTGAAGAAAGTTGAAGAATATTGACTTTTATAAACAAAATATAATATAATTCTTGTAAAGGGGTGAAATGATCAATATGACATTACATTCTAAAATTATTAGTGATTTTACTGAAAAAACTAATTCGGTAGGCAAAAAAAATGTATTAAATGAAGTTTCCTCTATGCAAAGAGACTTAATATATGAAAAAGAGCAATTACAAGCTTTGCAAAAGCGTGATTTAAGTAAACTACTAGCACTAACAAGTGAATTGAAAGATGTGGAAGATGTATTAGATAAAAGGGGATTTAGGCCAATACAAAAAATAAGGGCATACCAAAAAGCAAGGACTCTATCACAAGAAATTAGAAGTGTTAATGATTCTAATGCTCCTGCTTTGCCTACCAATAATTTCATTAGAAATATTAATGCTTTTTTTGTGAAAAGAGCAAATTCAGAAGAGGAACTTTTTAAAATAGATAAATTTAAAGAAGAAATAGCCAAAAAAGAAAAGAAAATTGCAGATATACCAAAACAAATTACTGATAAAATGAATGAATTTGACAGAAATGAGGTTCGACGTTATTCTGCACAAGGATTTGATAAAACAGAGATGCAAATAGCTGCTAGTGAAGAATATCTTTCTAGTCTTTCTATGGGAGATTACATAGCAAATTTAGGAAGATTGCCTGGAGATGTACTTACGCATGTCACACGACAAGGAATTCGAGACCATACTGGTATGTTTTGGCATTCAGCAGGAGGAGGAGAAAATTCCGATGGATTTAAAGGAATATTGCAACGAGGGAAACTATTGACAGCTTTACAAGGTAAAATTGAACGAGGAATGGATTTGCCACAGGCATTAGGACGTGGGTATATGCTTCCACAATTGGGTGATAAAAATATTTATAGCACTCGTGAAGAAATGTTGTATTTGCTAGATGAAGTAATGGAAAACCCAAATAATGAACCCAGTAGTATAGGGGGAGCTTTTGGAAATTTGTTTGATGAAACTTCTGTACATTTTGGGGTAAAAGGGGTATTAGATAATTATTATGGGGGTGAAAAAGGAAATGAAATTTTTCTAGTGTTTCCACAAGCAATGGCAACACAAACAGAATATCAAGGAACTCTTTTTGAGGAGTCGGATATATATTCAAATCGTAATGATATAGGACTTCTTCCAAAAGATGGAAAAGGTATTCCTATTGAAGCAGGATTAATATTTATTCCTAAAAATGCAAGAGTAGATCCTCAAACAGGCTCTAAATATAAAATTATTGATGGCAAGGGTAAGTCAATAGCGGATGATGAAGAAAAATTTTCGAGACAGTATGAGTTAGCAGAAAATACTATTTCATCTCAAGAGTATTGGGAGAATTATATAAAAAATAATTGTCAAGGACTACAGCTAAAAGTTGTATATTATGATGCTAAAGATGAACCAACTGAGGCATTGCAAAAATTTTTAATTGAAAATGGATTAGAAAATAAAAGAAATGCTAAAGATGATGGCGGACATTTTAGATTTTATGACCAAACAGAACAGAAAAAATATGATGAATTTAAAAGAGATGAAGATAAAAGACAACAAAATTTTGTAGAAAGAGATACATTAGTGAAAGCACACATGGAAAAAGTCATCGACAAAGATACAATAAAGGAAGCTATAAATAAACATTATGATATGTTCGAAAAAGACCCAAGGGGACTAGCTTTACTTAAGGAACATATGGAGGATGAAGAAAATAAGAAGGAAGCACCAATTTACGACGAAAATGGGAAAAACCGTTATCTACCCAAAATTGAAACAATGGAAGAATATCACCAAAGAAGACTAAAAGAAGAATTGAAAAAGCAACAAACTATACAGCCTTCTAATGATAGAGCTGGGATAAGAGAATACGGAGAGGATGATATAGCTGATAGAGAACAGTAATAAGAAATATTTTTGTTACTGTTTAACAGTTTTCAGCAAAGTAGCCTGTGGAGTATAGTATAGCTTTTAAAAAGGTGAACGACAGCCCTTTGAGGCCCATGGAGTCTCCGGAGGCTTGGAGGAGCCTTTTTAAAAGCTATACTATACTCCACAGGCGGAAATTTTAGAGAAAACTGTTAACTAGTATCATATTTTTCAAGAATATTGAAAAAACAGTTGTAAAATTTGCAATATATTGATATACTATTAGCAATAAAATAATATGGAGGTTTTATTATGGGAGAGAAAAAAGAAGTTGTTACAAATGAAAAGAAAGAAACAAAAGAAAAAATAGAAGTTAAAGCAGAAGTTGTGACAGAAACGAATGAAAATGAAATTAAAATATCAGATGACGTTGTTGCAGTTATAGCTGGGATTGCGGTTTCAGAAGTTGAAGGCGTAAGCGAAATGTCAGGAGGCTTTGCAGGCGGGATATCAGAAGTACTAAGCGGAAAGAAAAACTTATCAAAAGGCATAAAAGTAGAAATCCAAGGAAAAGAAGCGAAAATAGATGTTAACATTATTGTTGAATATGGAACAAGAATTCCAGATGTAGCATTTGAAATTCAAAACAGAGTAAAAAAATCAGTTGAAAGCATGACAGGATTAAAGGTTACAGCTGTTAATGTTAATGTTCAAGGCGTAAGAACACAGTTAGAAGAAGCAAAACCAGAAAAAGAAGAAAAAGAAGTTCAACCAGAATAAATATAATATGGGTAGGGGGCATCCTGTAATTGTCATTCTGAGAGTTGCTCCAGAGATTTGCTTGTGAAGAATTTAGTAATTGCAACAGATTCTTCGTGGGTTGGTCTTTGAGGTAAGTCTCAGAATGACAATGTGGGTTGATTTTTGAAGTAAGTCTCAGAATGACAATCTAGGACAGCCCAAATAGGTAACCCAAAAGAAAAGAGAGGTAGGAATATATGCGTGTAATACATGAAATAACTTTAGCAATATTTTCATTATTAATATTAATAGCTTGTGCAATATATACTTTAGTATTGTTTGGTGTTGTAGATGTGAATCTTATATCGCAAGCACATGATATTGTTATAAACAATTCTTCAATTACAAATATAATGATAGCTGTAAATATAGTATTGATGATATTTGCATTAATTGGAATATTTGGAGATTCTTCAAAAGAAAATAAAATTGGAAACGGAATAGTTGTAAAAAATGAAAAAGGAAATTTGTTAATTTCTATAGAAACTTTAAGAAATTTAATTGTGAATAGCGTAAGAAAATTTGAAGGTGTGGAGATAAATTCTACAAATGTAGAAGTGACTCCAGAATCTAGATTAAAAATAAATGTAGTAATTAGTGTTTCTGAAAATATAGTTATAAAGGAATTAACAGACAATTTACAAAGTAAGATAAAAGAAGTTATCAAAAAATCTTCAGACATGGACGTACAGTTGGTAAATATTAGTGTAAAAGGAATACTAAAACAGAAGGCAGAAAAGCAAGAAAAGCCTGAAGCAGTAGCAAAAACAGACAAGACAAAAGAAATAGATAATAAAGCGAAAGCAGAAAAAACAAATACAGTAGCGAAAGAAACCAAAGTAGAGAAAGAAAAAATTGAAAAAGTAGAAGAACAAGCAAAAACTGATAGCAGTGAGGGGGATTCGAAGTGAATAATTTTAAACAGTTTCTTTCAGATTATGCCGGTGCCATAATAGGAGCAATTATTGCCTTGTTAATTATTTTTACAAGGTTATATATGTTGATAATAGGTATAATATTAGTAGTTATAGGTATTTTTGTAGGAAATTATATACAAAATAATAAAAGTGATGTAAAAGAAAAAATAAAGAGTTTTATTGATAGGCTTTAGGAGGATAGGATGAATAGGACAACAATGCGTGAAAATGCATTTAAACTTTTGTATGAAATAGAAGTTCAAGATGATGTGTCAGAAGAACATATAAATTTATTTTTTAAAAATAATGAATTAAATGAAGACTCTGTAAAAGAGTATATTCTTGATATTGTTAACGGAACTCAAATACACAAAAATGATATAACAAAAGATATATCTAAACATTTAACAGAAGCTTGGACTTATGATAGAATATCTAAAATAAATAAAGCCTTGTTAAAACTAGCTGTTTATGAAATAGTATATAAAAAAATTGATTTCAAAATAATAATAAACGAAGTTGTGGAACTTTCAAAAAAATATGGAGAGGAAACTTCACCAGGGTTTGTTAATGGTATTCTAGCCAGTATCATAAGAAAGGATTAATATGAACATAAATCCAATTACTGTGACAGAACTTAATTTATATATTAAAAATAAACTTGCTGAAGACCAAAGATTGAGTAACATATACATAAAAGGCGAAATTTCAAACTTCAAACATCATTATACGGGACATATGTATTTTACGCTAAAAGATGAAACAGGGGTAATAAAATGCATAATGTTTAAAGGTTCAAATGAAAAACTAAAATTTGTGCCTAAAGATGGTATGAAGGTGTTGATTCTTGGAACAGTTGCTGTGTATGAAAGAGATGGAGTATACCAAATATATTGCAAGGCGATGGAAGAAGACGGAATTGGTGATTTATATAAAAAGTACGAAGAGTTAAAAAATAAGCTAGAAAAAGAAGGATACTTTGATGTAAAACACAAGAAAAAAATACCGTTCATGCCTAAAGTAATTGGTGTGTTAACATCTCAAACTGGTTCTGTTGTAAGAGACATAATAAATGTTTCAACAAGAAGAAATCCAAAGGTTTATTTGAAGATATTTCCAGTGCCAGTGCAAGGAGCAGGAGCAGGTTTAGAGATTGCAAAGGCAATTGAATTAATGAATAAAAACAACTTGGCAGATGTTATTATATTGGCAAGAGGAGGTGGCTCATTAGAGGATTTATGGCCATTTAACGAAGAAGTAGTAGCTCATGCTATTTATGAATCAAATATACCAATAATTTCTGCCGTAGGGCACGAAACAGATTTTACAATAGCAGATTTCGTTTCTGATTTAAGAGCACCAACACCTTCAGCAGCAGCAGAATTAGCAGTTGCAGATGTAGCAGAGATTGAAGAGAAAATAAGTAATTGTAAAAAGAGATGCAAAGTTTCATTACATAGAATTATAGAGGTAAAAAGGCTTAAGCTTCAAAAATGTATGAATTCAAGGGTATTTGTTGATCCATTGCAAAGGGTAAACGAAGAATACATTAAGATTGATGCAAAAGTAAAACAAATAGATAATAGTATTCAACACATATTGAAGGATTGTAAAGCAAAGGCTATGAATCTGTACGTAAAATTAGATACAATAAGCCCACTTAAAACGCTAACTCGAGGGTATTCATTAGTAGAAAGTGGCGATAAAATAATAAAGAGTGTAAAAGAGTTGAAAACAGGCGATGTTGTTGGATTGAGATTGTCGGACGGTACGGTAGACGCACAGGTGATATAACAATGTCCACCCATACAACAGCGACAATATTTTTTTAGTAGGAGGAACCGCAATGGAAAAAAAGAACATTAATTTTGAAGAAACAATGAAAAAGTTAGAAGAAGTAACAACGGAGCTAGAAAAAGGTGACTTGAATTTAGATGATTCTATAAAAAAGTTCGAAGAAGGTATGGAACTTTCAAAAAAATGCAATAATTATCTGGAAGAAGCGGAAAAGAAAATAAATATTTTATTGCAAAAAGAAGGCAAAATAGAAGAAGAAAGTTTCGAATAGAAAGGGAAATTACGAATGAGCTTTTTAAGTATATTTAGCAATAAATACATATACATTCCAGTAATACTTTGGTTTTTAATACAATGCTATAAAATAGTATGTGATTTAATAACAACAAAAAAATTTAATTTTAGAAGAATATTGGGAGCAGGCGGAATGCCTAGCTCTCATTCAGCGGTGGTTTGTTCATTAGCTACTTTAGTTGGTAGAAATGAAGGATTTGGAAGCCCTATGTTCGCAATTACATTTGTATTAGCTGTAGTTGTAATGTATGATGCAGCTGGTATTAGAAGGGCAGCAGGGAAGCAAGCGAAAATGCTTAATAAGATTGTAAATACACCTGGTTTAACTAATGTAGAGATACAAGAAAGATTAGTTGAAGTATTGGGACATACGCCTTTTCAGGTATTTATTGGAGCACTTATTGGAGTAATTGTGGGAGGATTGTTGTAGTCGTGAAAAAGAATACAAGAGTACTAAAAATTGAACTCTACTTTTCGGAGTAAAGTTCAATTTTTGGCTTCCTTGGCATTTAGCTTAAATAAAATTTAGATAAAGAAGTCGCACATTCTTTGTCTTCTTCCGCAAATAGTCCAAGATTTTCTGCCTCTTTTAATTTTTCAAGGAAGTTTTTATAGATAGTTGCCCGAAACCTCTTGAAGTTAATTTCCTCCTTGTAAAAACTTTTGAGTATTTCATTCTTCCAATTGTGGCAAAAATCATTAAATACAGGGCCTCCATGAATAAAATTCACATGTCTGGATCTTTCATCACAAATAATTGCCATCAAAAACTTTTCTTTGACAGCACGTACTGTGCTGTCATCTGTTCCTTTCAATGTATTATAACAATGAAAGGACGCAACTAAATCATCTGATGATGGAGCACCATACGGTTCGAGGGCCGGTTCATGCATAAGCTCTGCAAAGCAATTCAAAATGCAAACCTTGATTTCTTTAGCATGTTTCTTTGAAAAAAGAACTTTGTTGCATAACGCAACCAATTCGGTAGCACTTGCAATCCAGCCATAATTGGATCTTTTTGCCTCTTCCTTTACTCTAGAACAAATTTGTTCCGAAGTCATCCATTTACCTCGTATAAAAAATTTTACTTTGTACATGATAGTCTCCTGATGTCAAAATTTTATAAGGAATACTACGATTTGTATGCATGCATTATATCACAAAATTATGTATTTTGCAAAAGGTAAGAAAATCATTAAACAGGAACTGTTAACTGGTAACGGAACTTAAAAGTTCTTCAAATTTCATGGCACTTTTAAAGATTTCGTGGTATACTATTAGTGTAATAAAAAATTAATGAAAGGATAAAATAAAAATGAGGGATATAAGAATAGAAAAATTGGCGAAATCATTACTAGAACATTCAATAGGAATAAAAGAAAATGATAATTTGTTAATCGAAGTTTTAGGCGAAGAAGCTATGCCATTAGCTAAAGCCTTAATGAAGGAAGCTTCAAGATTAAAAGCGAAACCATTTTTTAATATAGTTAACTACCCATTATTAAGAGTTATGTTAGAAGAGGCAACAGAAGAACAAATAAAATTATATGCAGAAATAGACATTGAAAGAATGAAAAAGATGGATGCATATATTGGGATTCGTGCAAATGCAAATACAGCAGAATTAACTGGAATAGACAGTAAGATAATGGAAATATACAATAAATATTATACAGGGAAGGTTCATTTTGAAGAAAGAGTAAAAAATACAAAATGGTGTATATTGAGATATCCAAACAATTCGATGGCACAAATGAGCAATATGAGTTTAGAGAAGTTTGAAGATTTTTATTTTAATGTATGTACTGTGGATTATGCAAAAATGTCGAAGGCAATGGATAATTTAGTAGAATTAATGAATAAGACTGATAAAGTTCGTATAGTATCATCAAATACAGACTTGAACTTTAGTATAAAAGGTATTACTGCAGAGAAATATTATGGAACATACAATATTCCAGATGGTGAGGTTGCTACAGCTCCAGTAAGAGATAGTATAAATGGTTATATAACATATAATACAGAATCATCATACAATGGAAATCTATTTAATAATATTAAATTTGAGTTTGAAAAAGGGAAAATAGTGAACGCAACGGCTAATGATACTAAGAAATTGAACGATATTTTGGATACTGATGATGGAGCAAGATACATTGGTGAGTTTGCTATTGGACTTAATCCATATGTTGATAAAGCAATAGGAGACACTCTTTTTGATGAAAAAATTAGAGGTAGTTTTCACTTTACTCCTGGTGATGCATTAGAAGAAAGCGATAATGGAAATAGGTCAGCAATACATTGGGATTTAGTTAGTATACAAACAAAAGAGTATGGTGGCGGAGAGATTTGGTTTGATGATGTACTTATAAGAAAAGACGGAATATTTGTAATAAAAGAGTTAGAATCATTGAATCCAGAAAATTTAATGTAATTTTAGTTATTAATACCAAAATAAAATTCATCATAGTTCTTATTTTCAAGTATCCAACCATTGTTATCTGTGATACTTTTAATTTCATCTTTACTAATTAATAACTTATCTTGAAAAACGGATAGGTTATTAATTTTTTTCGTAGAAATAATACCTCATAATATCAATAGGTACAATTGTCTTGCTTTTTCACCGCTAAATGCAAGCCATGCCAATGTGTCCATAACAATGTTAATCCATAACATTTGAATAACATTTATAGGAGTTTCAACGCCAATAAATGAACCTAACGTATGTCTAGAAGGCCGACGAATTTTAGGTGTTGTAAATTTTTCAAATTTAGCTATCACTTTTAAAGATTTCGTGGTATACTATTAGTGTAATAAGCGAAGTAAATTCTGCGAAGATTATCAAAGCTTGTTACTATAAGCTAGGCAATGCGGGTCTAGCCGTAATAAAAAAATTTTAGAAAGGTTGTGAAAATTATGAGCAAACAACAAAGGCAGCATATTATTGACATTCATAACATGGCATGTATGTTAAATATAAGGCAACTGAAAACAATAAAAGAACTAGAAGAAAAAATGATTGATGCACATTTGCTTTCTCTTGCACCTGATGCAATATTAGAGAACATGGATGTTACTGAAAAATTAATGCTTATCAGAGAATTATCTTTAACAGAAGAAGAAAGACAAAAAGAAAGAGAAGAAGCTATCCCTTTAGAAGATATTCTAAGAGAAGAAGGATTGGAGGGATTGCTTGAATGAAACATATAATAAATGTTAAGAAAAAAGCAAGAAAATTCATAGACAAACAACCTCGAAATCAAAAAGAAAGATTATATCAAGCCATTACGAAACTTCCAAAAGGTGATATCAAAAAAGTACAAAATGCTGAAGAGACGTACAGATTAAGAGAGCGGAGATTATAGAGTAATATTCGAATGGCTTGGTAATCAAATCTATATAGATGTAACAGAAGTGGACAACCGTGGCGATATTTACAAAAACTTATAAATTTTTTTCAAGTTCCAATCAATTCCCCTTTTCTCATCAAATAATATTTCCTAATAATATCAATAGGTACAATTGTAAATGCAATTAAACCAACTAATAAAGTATCTTTTAAATCAAGACCAACAGTTCTAAATATTGTCCCTCCAAAATATATAATAAATATTTGTACTACCCCTATAATTCCCATAATCCATAAAAATGGCTTGTTTGCGGACAAGTACTCAAATAAATTAATATTGTGCGTTCTTACACAGAATCCTCTAAATATTGCCGAAAACATAAATAGTGTGAAAAATCCAGTCATCATATAGGCACTTCCATTGGACATAAATATATTCTGAATAAAAGAGCTTTTTAAAAATACTAAACACAAAACGGTTGTATATACACTATTTATAGCAATTTGCCCACGCATGTATTTGTTTATAATCGATTCATCACGAGGTTTAGGTGGCTCTTGCATATATTTTTGTCTTGCCTTTTCACCACTGAATGCAAGCCCTGCCAATGTATCCATAACAATGTTAATCCATAACATTTGTATAACAGTTATAGGGGCTTCAACACCTATAAATGAACCTATAATTGTAGTTGAAACAGCACATATGCAAGTACTTAATTGATAAATTATAAATTTCCTGATGCTTTTAAATATTGTACGACCATAACAAATTGCCTTACAAATTGAGTTAAAGTCATTGTCAAGAATTACAATATCGCTTGCTTCTTTTGCTATTTCTGTTCCGCTTCCCATTGCAAATCCTACATCGGCTCGTTTTAGTGCAGGTGCATCGTTTACGCCGTCTCCTGTCATACCTACTACAAGACCTTTATCTTGGGCTATACGTACAAGTCGACTTTTGTCAGAAGGGAGTGCACGTGCGATTACTCTTAAGTGTGGCAGCATATTTGATATTTCATTATCAGATAAATTATTTAATTCATCAGAAGTTATTACTAAATCACTGTTTTTATTCACAAGCCCTATTTCTTGGGCTATGGCATGAGCTGTAAGCTTTGAATCTCCAGTAATCATAACAGTTTGAATACCTGCAGTTCGTACTTCTTTAATTCCATTTGTTACTTCTTTTCTAATTTCATCACGTATGCCTATTAAACCAACGAATTTTAGGTTTTGGAATGGAAGGTTTTTTGTATTGTCATTCTGAGAATTACTACGCAGACTATCTTGCGAAGAATCTAGATCCTTCATAGTGAGGCTTTGTAAGGAGGATTCAGGATGACATTCGTCAGAGATGGCTACTGCTATAATTCGTATTGCTTTTTCTGCAAATTCTTTTAATATGTTTTCAATTTTTGATTTACTTAAAAATGGATGTGTGTTTCCATTTTCATCATAATATTGAGTGCAGAATGGTAATATTTTTTCTGGTGCACCTTTTATAAATGTTGCATTCCAATCACCAGAGACCGTTGTTGCCATGAATTTTGACTCGCTTGAAAATGGGATTATATCTATTTTGGTAATGTTTTGTTGTGAGTTGTCGTAAGGGTTCATGATTGAATCCTGGACACAATCATGTGCCCCTACGACATTTCTGTTTGAAACAAATTCTAATGTTGAACGGTCGGTCGCATTTCCTCCTATTGCTACATTATTATTCATTGTTGCGGAGTTATTATAATATACAGCTGTTTGTAGGACCTTCCATAAATTTGTATTTTTTAGCTGAGGTTCATTTCTTTTCCAAATTGTACCTGAACCTGATGCAAAATGTGTAACATCTAATTTACCTTGGGTTAGTGTGCCAGTTTTATCAGTAAATAATATATTTAAACTGCCAGCGGTTTCTATTCCTACTAGTTTACGTACAAATACATTATCTTTTAGCATACGTCTCATATTTGCAGAGAGTACAACAGTTATCATCATTGGAAGACCTTCTGGCACTGCCATAACAATTACTGTAACAGCAAGTGTTGAAGCCTTTAGCAAATGTGAGAATATTATAGAAGGAGTAGTAATACTATGTAAAATTAATTCCATATCGAAATGGTTTGCAAGAACAATAGAGTTATATAAATATGAGATGACCGTGACTATTGCAGCAATGTATCCAAATTTACTTATAGACTTTGCTAAATTCCCAAGACGAAGTTTTAATGGGGTTTCCCTTGTTTCTTCTTGAATTTCTTGAGCAAGATTTCCATAGAATGTTTTGTCTCCAACCTCTGTAACTTGCATAATACATTCTCCTGCACATATAATCGTACCAGAAAATAGTAATGATGGATCTAGAAAATCTTTTTTTGGTCGATTCTTTTGTGTGTT
Organism: Oscillospiraceae bacterium; assembly: GCA_009778695.1. Taxonomy (GTDB): domain Bacteria; phylum Bacillota; class Clostridia; order TANB77; family CAG-508; genus WRFS01. The sequence continues at coordinate 8,652 of WRFS01000022.1, read as the reverse complement.
ATGTGCATGCCCGCGGACCCCTTACATTAGCAATGAATTCTCCATTTTCGGGTGCTGTTTTTTTCGCTTCCTTGCTTTCACCATTTAATGAAGATTGATCAACATCCACTTGTCCTTGTATTATAATTCCATCTGCTGGAACTTTGTCCCCAGACTGTAGTAACACAAGGTCACCAACTACAATTTCACTCATTGGTATTTGTACCAATCCATTTTTTCTTTGAACACGTGAATTAATACGAGAGGCTTCTTCTTGCAATTTTTCAAAAGCAGCTTCGTTACCATATTCAGAGATGGTAGATATAAGTGTAGCAAGAAGAATAGCAGTAGCAATTCCTACTGATTCAAACCAATCTGCACTATTAAAAAGAAAGATTGTATTTATTGCAAGAGCAGTTAACAGCACTTTAATTATTGGGTCTCCAAAACTTTCTAAAAAGCTTCGGACAAATCCCTTTCTTTTCTTTTTAGTTAAAGAATTTTCTCCATACTTTTCTCGAGATTCTTTAACCTCTTTTTCACTAAGCCCATGTAATTTATTACTTTTGTACATAACTTGTCTTTGTCCTCCTAAAAATTATTATATGAGGACAAGGGGAAAATAGAACTAGTTAATATTTTTATATAAGCCATCCGCTTTGGTTAGTTAGTATATGCTTTTTAAAAAACTCCTCCAAGCCTCCGAAGACTCCATGGGCCTCAAAGGGCTGTCGTTCGCTTTTTAAAAAGCATATACTAACTAACCAAAGCTACTTTATTGAAAAGTTTTAAATATCAATTCAATGGTTACCAGCTAACACTTTTCAGCAAAGTAGCCTCTGGAGTATAGTATAGCTTTTAAAAAGGTGAACGACAGCCCTTTGAGGCTCCGGAGGCTTGGAGGAGCCTTTTTAAAAGCTATACTATACTCCAGAGGCGGAAGTTTTAGGCTAAAGTGTTAACTGATAACTAGAACTAAAAAATTTTGTTGCAAAGCACTTGAAAAAAAAATAAAATACATATATAATCTTGAAAAAGGGAGAACGTATGAAAAATAATAGAGGTATAACTTTAATTGTGTTAATAATAACAGTAATCGTAATGTTAATACTAGCAGGAGTATCTATATATTCAGTAGTTGGACAAGGAAAATTATCCGACTTAACACAGACTGAACAAAATAATCAAAAACTTCTAACATTTAAGCAAGAAGTACAAACAGATTTGTTACAAACAATAGATATTGTTGGTACTGACACCAATAAGGTATTTAATAGCCTTGAAAATAACAGTAAATATAGTGCAACGCCAAATACAAATGCAGGTACGTTAACTTTAACAAAAGATGGTTGTACCGCTATAATTAATAACGATTTAACAGTGAGCGTTGTAGGCTATGATATATAATGGATATTATAAGAAAGGGAAAAAGTGTTGGTAAAAAAAGCTGGATGTATACTAATAGATTTAAATAATAAAAAAATCGGAATAATACACAGAGAAAAAGAAAATGATTTTTCATTTCCAAAGGGGCATTTGGAGGCTGGTGAAACTATAGAAGAATGTGCATTAAGAGAAACTGAAGAAGAAACTGGACGAAAATGCAGTATTATTTATTCAAAAAATTTACCTATAAGGAGATACATTAATTCTTCTAATGAAGATTGTGAATTGCATTTGTTCTTGGCATATGATAAAGAGGAAGGGCATCATGAGATTAATGAAAATAAGCATGAATTAATATGGAAAAATATTGAGGAAGTGAAAGATATTCTTTCATATGAGGATTTAAAGAAACAGTGGGACGAAGTGAAGCCCATTGTTAATAAATTATTAAGTGTTGATAAAAACCTTGAAAACCGTGCTGGTGCAATAATACCATATGCTGATGGAATTATTTTAATGCAAAGAATAAAAGGGAAAGGTGAGGGAAAGCAAGAATACTATACAATTCCAGGTGGTGGGGTAGAAGAAAATGAAAGTGTAGAAGAAGCAATAATTAGAGAAATTAAAGAGGAATTAGGAATTAATATAAAATTAACGGATAGGGTTTATGTTGTTAATAGTTTGAATAGGTTAGAATATTATTATATTGCGGAATATGTAAGCGGTAAAATTGGTACAGGGCAAGGAGAAGAAATGAATGATATTGATTATGATAAATATGGGTTTCATAATCCGATGATTGTAAAAAAAGAGAACATTAAAAATATAAATTTATTGCCAGTGGAGATGAAAGAAATAATATTACGTGACATGAATAAAATGATTTAGTTGAATTTACAAATGGACTTGATTTTATTTAAAAAGGCTGATATAATGTTATTCTGAGATGCATTATGTAAATAATAACCAATAAGTAAAAAATAATTTTATTTATAGAGGAAATAATTATGTATGATTTTTTTAAATTATTAAATACTTTAAAAGATTTTAATTTATCAGATTATGATATTATTTATGTTGCTTCTTCTGGTTTCGCAAATTATTGGGACAAAGATTTTGATCAAAAAATAATAGAAGCTTTAGTAGAAATTATGAAAGATAAAACACTTATAATGCCCTCTTTTAGTTTTGATTTTTGTGATCACAAAATATATTCAGTAACAAACTCTACGACTTTTTGTGGCTCAATATGTGAAAAATTTAGAAAATTACCTAATGTAAAAAGAACAATGTTTCCACCAGTACATAATGTTTCAATTTTTGGTAAACTACAATCAGTATTTTGTGATAAAAAATATACTTCATCGTTTGGAGAAGATTCTATATTTAATGACTTAAATAATTATAATTGTGGCATTTTGTTAATAGATTGTTCATTTGATGATGGTGTTCCTTTCGTACACTGTTTAGAAGAAAAATACGACTCTACATATAGAGAAAAAAAGAAGTTTGAAGGTATTATAGAAGACTATAAAAATAATAAAATTGCTTATGAGTTTTACAGATATTCTAGGAAAAAAGGAGTAATTCTTTCTGCAAAAGATATAGGTAATGAATTTTATAAGACAACTTTTGTAAAGCAAAAAGAGAATGAAAATTCAATATTTTGCTTTTTTGAATTAAATAAATTTTATTCTTTTTTTGAGCCTATTTGGGAAAGTAATCCAAATATAATGAAACAGGAGGGGTGTGTAGTACATGGAGGTTAAAACAAAAAAACATGGTAAAGAAATTTTTATAAATTCTAAAACAGTATTTGAGAATGTCAATCCTTTGTCAAAAGAAAAAGAAGATAGTTTATTTGAAAATTTAATGCAAAAAGGGTTGGTTTATAAGGAAGATGATGGAGTATATCTTTATTTTGGTATTATAAATAAGATATATCAATCGCTAACAAATTATTTTAGAAAAAAAGCAATTTCTTTGGAAGCAGAAGAAATAAGTTTACCGTCTTTGCTTAATATAAAAACATTAGAACAGTCTGATTACATAAAAAACAACTCACATATTTGTAATTACGTTGTTGGTGGAGATAGAAGTGATAATAGTTATTCAAACGTTTTAAATCCAGCCGCATGCCAACCATTATATAAACATTTGAATAAAAGCGGATTGGATAAGGCATATACTGGACAATGCAAAGTATACCGTACTGAAAGTCAAGGGTATCATGAACTTTATAGATTAAGAGAATATACTATTAGAGAAGTTGTATTTGTATCTAATGAAGATGAAGTTAAGAAATTTAAATTAAAAATGATTGAACTTGTAAGTGAGATTATTAAAGAGTTAGGATTGACGGGTAAAATAGAAACTGCATCTGATATTTTTTTTGAAGATGAATTTAATACTAAGGCGATTTTTCAACTTGCGACTGAAAGTAAATTAGAAGCGAGTATTAAATTAAATAATAATCAATCTATAGCAGCTTGTTCTATTAATATGCACGATTATTATTTTTCATGAAAGTGGGACATAAAACTTAGTAATGGAGAATATGCTTGCACCTGTTGCTTGGGTTTTGGAATTGAAAGGTGGTGCTATGCAATCATTTGTCAGTTTGGATATGAAGAAGAGAAATGGCCAGATAACTTAAGACAAATTATTAATTGTAACTATAAATAAATGCGAGAGGGTGATTATGATGGAAGAGCAGGTTTTTGGAATAGTATCAGAAACTCTAAACGTTGGTATAAACGAAATAACAATAAACTCTGATATAAAGAATACTCTTAATTGGGATTCGCTTAATCATGTTAATTTGATTTTAAGAACGTGTGACTCTTTTAATTTGAATTTTAAACCAGAGTTATTAACAGAACTTACATCAACTAGAAAAATAATTGATTATTTAAAAGGAAGAGGTGGAATTATGGAAGAAGAAGGAGTTAAAAAATTTGAGATACCAATAGACGAACTAAGAGTATCAAGTACTTCAAAGGTTGCAACAATTACAAATGCAAATGGAATAGAAATGCCAGTAGAATTATCAAGTATGGGAATTGTAATAGGAGAACAACAAAAGTTAAAGAAAGTACTTTTATTACGTGATGATGAAGGAAGTTGGGTTTTCCCTAAGGGACATGTTGAAGAAGGAGAAACGGATAGAGATGCAGCAATTCGTGAACTAAAAGAAGAAACAGGAATAGAGCTTCACCCAAGGCAATGTTTAGGGAAAGTGCATGAATTTGGATTTCCTTTTGAACGAAAAGGTGTTTATAAACAGATAAATGTATTTTTATTTAAGACTAATGCATTTGGAACTATAAATACAGAAAAAGATTTTATGGATGGGCAATGGGTTGATTTACCAGAGGCTGGTAATATTTTGCAACATGAAGATGCTAAAAATGCTTTAAATAAAGCAATAGATGCATTAAATAGAGAAAATGACAGAGAGGAAAGATAATGAGTAGTGAAGAATATAAATTGGATTGGGTTAAAGTACAGCTTACACGCACATGTAATTTAAAATGTAGTTTTTGTAGTCAAGCAGATTTTAGAGATAATAGTGTAGTAAATGTTGATGAATTTATTAATAATGTTTTAGATATTGCTAAACCTAGATTGTTAATTTTTACTGGTGGTGAACCTATTACTAAATATCAAGAATTAGAAAGATTGTTAATTTATTGTAAAAACAATAAAATTGAAACAGGTATTTTTACAAATGCTACTTTAATAGACGATGAGATTGCTAATAATATGAAACAATTGTCAGTGGATTGGATACGAACAAGTATTAATGGACACACTAAAGAAATTCATGAATTATCATATCCAGAAGGTAGTTTTGACAAATTAATTAATGGTATAAAAAGCCTGCAGAAAGCAGGAATATATGTAAAACTTAGAACTACTGTAACAGTAAATAATCAGAATTATATAGAGGATTTAATTAAATTTGTTATAGAATTAGGAATTAAAGAATTAGATTTTAGACCATATTTAGAGTTAGGAGACTGTAATCCGCATTTAAACAATGCTTTAAATAAAGACGAAATTATTAAAGCATGTAGCAGATTAATTTTATATAAATCTAAATATAAAGATGTAATAGATATTAAATTATTACCAAACTGGTTTGACTTTTTATACAATGATGTTTTAGATAAAGAAAATAATTATGAGCCTGAGAAATGCCATTGTGGAAGGCAGTACATATATATAGATGCTACTGGAAATTATAGAGCATGTGCAGGTCATAGGTTGATATTAGGAAATATTAAGGATAAGAAAGTTGATGAAATTTGGACAAAATGCCCATTTTTACTTGATGTTAGAAATTATGAGCAAGATGAATATTGCAAACTATGTCCGAAAAATAAAGAATGTCATAAATCAAATTGTCATTTAATAAATTATGAAGCCAATAATAGGTTTGATAAAATTAATCCATGTTGTCCAATATATATATCAGATAAAACAAATGCAGAAAACGGTTATAAAATAGTATTGGATGAATTTAAAAAGTACATGGAGGTCTCAAATGCTATTTAATAATGAAAATGTACTTATTATAGGAGGCTTAGGTCATTGGAGCCAAAAAGCCTATATACCTGCATTTAAAAAAGAAAAATTTATTGATAATATAATAATATGCGATATTTTAGATGCTGAACATTGTCCAGATGGGTATATTTATTATAAATTATCCAAAGAATCTGATAACAAAAATATTGAAACTGTAAAAGATATAATAAATAATCATTTAGTTGATGTAGTTGTTATAGCAACGCCACCTCTTTTTCATCATGTATATTTAAAAGGCTTGTTAGATGCTAATGTAGATTTTATATGTGATAAGCCTTTGGTTGCAATAGAGGGACAATCACAGAATGTGGAAAGTGCAAAAAAAATTTTGCAAGAGTATAATGATATACAAGAAAAAAGGAATTCTACGATAAATAGTAAAACTAACAGAAAACCTTTAATTTATTCACCACTTAGAAGAATAACTCAGGCGTACTATAAATTAATGTATAATGGTGTGAAAGAGGTCAATGAAACCTTTGACCAAAATATCACGCAAATTTATATGTATGAAAATGATGGGTGTTATAGATGGAATAATGAGATGGAGATAGAGTTTACGCATGGATATGGTAAAGGACTAGGGAAACTAACACATACAGGTTATCATAGTTTGGGGATTCTTGCAGAATTAATAAATAATGGATGCAAAAATGTGAAATCATTAAAATGTAGTTGTTTAGATACGAGGCTTATTGGTGATAATTATAATAATAAGTCAGTAAGAAACTTGCAAAAATTGCTTGAAGTAGAAGATGAATATTATGAAATGAAGGAAATTACAAAATCTGCGGAATTTGATATATCTCTTAAATATACTATTCAATTTACAGATGATATTGATACATGTGCATATATATATTCAAAACATAGTGGTGTGAGTAATAGGACAGTTAAACAATATGATAAAATAAATACTGGGGATCAAGGGAGAACAGATGATTCTCAATTCTTGATTGAGCAAGGACCATTTCAAAATATATACGGTCTAGTATTTGCAGATTCTTCGATGAAAGGTTCAGCAGGAAATAGTTATTTAAAAATAAAACGACATGAATTAGTTGCACAAAAATTAGGAAAAGACATGGTTGATATGATATCAGTTAACAATCAAGACGAAAAGACAACTCATGAAATTGTTATAGATATTGTTAAAGCAATGAGTGGACAAGAAGAATTTATGCAAGAATATAGTTTTGTTGAATTTGATGCACAGAAACTTACTATGGAACTTTATGTAGCAGCATTGATATCAAAAATAACTAATGAAGAAATAAAATGGATACCAGGTGAGCTATATGATAGTTTGTCTTGAAGGAGCAAATTGTGTTGGGAAAACAACAATTTTGAATTTACTAAAAGAGAAATTTAGTAATGCTATAATAATTGACGATTTTATAATAAATGATTATCTTAATAAAGAAAATGATTATTTACAAGCAAGAATAAACATTCAAAAAGATTATGATTTATTTAATAAAAATAAATTATTTATAGTAGTTAGATGGCAGATATCTATGTATGTTTTTGATTTTTTTAACGAAGATGATTTTAATGATGGTTTAAATAAATTAGTTATACCAGATTATACGGTTATAATAGACAGTAATAAGTTTATTATAAAATATAGATTAAGAAAAAGAAAAGACTTTATAATTAATATGGATATATTAAAACAACTAAAAAGATATAGATTGTCAGCGAAAAAATTTAATTATGAAATTTACAAAAATAATATAAAGCATGACCAGAAACGCATAATCAAATCGATATCAGACAATATAAGGAAGAACTTACACAATTCCTGATTTTTTTAAATATTTTTGCCCAACTGATTCTATTTTGCCATTATCAATATATAATCCTGCTCCCTCGCATAAGATAAATAAATTATTATCATATTTTTTTATAATTTCATTATCTTTTGGTTCATAATGACACCAAATATCTTTTCCTTTAAGCAGGTTTAATCCATTAAAATTCGTTAAACCCACTGTGTTTTCATCTAAATGAAATGCAGTCTTTATCGTTTTGCCGAAAATAATAGCTCCTGCGGAGCCCCCGTAAACAAATCCACCATTATTTAAATAGTTTATAAGCTTTGTATCAAATGAGCTTTCTTTAATTTCTTTTAGTAATTTGAAAGTATTTCCTCCACTAATAAAAATTGCTTCATATTTATCTAATTTTGTATTTTTTAAGCTTGTAATCATATCTACATTTTTTATTCCATAATTACTATATGTATTTTTAAACCAATCATAGCAATCATTATATGATATTGTATCAATAGCTATTGGTACATACAAAATTTTATTATTTATATTAGTTGTTTTAGCAAATAATTTGTCTAATTCTTTTACTTGATAAGGGTTTCCGCCACCTGATAATAATAATCTCATGTTTGCACTCCTCGTCTATTTTCGACATTATTCTATCATAAAATATTTGGCTATGCAAGAGAAGAATTTTAAATTTTGAATTTTGAATTGATAGGTTACTATTTAACAGTTTAGCCTAGGACTTCCGCCTGTGGAGTATAGTATACGCTTAAGTACATGGAATAGCACAAGGTGTATGTATATCTTTTTAAAAAACTGCCCGACAGCCCTTTGAGGCCCATGGAGTCTTCGGAGGCTTGGAGGGAGTTTTTTAAAAAGATATACATACACCGGGAGCGGACTATTTTAATTG